>MUKB01000081.1 GCA_002049785.1 Caldifarciminota bacterium 4484_100 | reverse complement strand
TGTAAATTGGTTGAGAAACTTGAGGGAGAGGTTATCGGTTGTGCCTTTGTGATCGATCTCACCTATCTTGGTGGTAAGGAACGGTTGAAGGAATATGATGTTTACACACTGATTGAATATTAAAAATTATCAGCGCAATTTCTTAAGATGGTCAAAATCGGTTGCTGCGGTTTTCCGGTTGCCCGGAGTAAATATTTTGAAAACTTTGATGTCATTGAAATTCAGAGAACTTTTTATGATTTTGTAAATCCCCATTTTGAGTTTCTGCTCAAGGCTCCACAGTTTATCACCCACTCTGCAAAGTCACCCACATATCGTCGGGTCCGAATTAGAACAGATATGAAATTAAACGCACTCGGTGGTTTTCAACCGACTAAAGAGGTATTTAACGCTTACGAAGCAGTATATAATTATGCGAAAATTTTAAGAGCACGGATTATAATCTTCCAGACACCGCCGAGTTTTACACCCAAGAAGAAGAATTTAAAAAATATGGAACGGTTCTTCAATAAGATTGAGAGGGGAAACTTGATTCTCGGCTGGGAATCGAGGGGAAGATGGAGCCCTGCTGAAATAAGAGAGGTCTGTAAAAAATTTGACCTGGTCGATGTTGTTGACCCATTTCTGCGCGGTCCGGTCTCAGGAAGCCTCTTTTATTTTCGTTTACACGGTGGTAGAGGATATCGCCACAGATATACTGAAGAAGAATTGCTCCAACTGGCAAGTAGTATAAAGAAAAAAGATGGTTATGTAATGTTCAATAATATTTCAATGTTTCTCGATGCCCAGAGGTTCAAATCACTTTTTTGATAGTCAGGGCGTCCGATTATTAATCGGACGCCCTCTAAATAATTAATATTATTCGTCGCTTGGAATCTCTTCCTGCGGTGTCTTTACGATATAAGGGATGCACCAGGCCCTTGAATAGTATGTTGCGGTGCTGTCGCCCCAGAGTGTTTGCCAGCCCAGGACATCGGTAGCACTGTGTCTTACTGCAGGTGTGGTGATGACCGAGTCGTCCGCAATCACCCAGGTACGGGTGAATGTCGTAGTATTCTCCCGGTAGAATGGGTCACGATGCGGGTGTCCAACACCGGGCCGGTGGCCATGGCCATGGTGGAGGAATGCCCAGGTTGAGTCGGCCTGGCAACTGCAGGTAACCGTTACTTCAACCGTATCTGAAGGGTAGAATATCGGAAGCTGGTCCTTTTCAAAATATGTATCAGGACTGTTCACCACCCATTCGTAATTTCTACTTGCAACCTTCGCCCTTATTTCAGTGATTGTGACCGGATGGTCAGTGCCTACGGTGTAGATGTCGGCAACGGTGAGGCTGGCGATACGCCACTTTCCATTCTCATCTCGATAGAGTTTCACCCTGCGTATCACACTGTCGGCGATTGACCGTTGATAGACCGCACCGGATGGGTCATTATTCACAAAAAGACCATATCCTGGGGGATCACCCTGAAAATATGCGGTTATTGTTACAAATGCACTATCACCGTTTATAACGATATCAAATTCCCGGGTAACCGGCCTTTGAATCCATCTTACCCATCGGACATAGCCGATCGTATCGGTGAGAATCTGCATTCCACCAATCCCCTTGGGAGTATTTGTGCTGTCATCCTGAGTCTGAACTGCACCATCACCCACATACCAGGATGACTCAAGAAGGCTTTGAATCTCTGTTTCATCATCTTTTTTGGCGCAGCTTATTGCAAAGATAGCTACGATTATTAAACTGAGAATGACCTTTGCATATTTCATCTTTCCTCCTTTCACCCAGTTTGACGCCTGACCACTCCTGAAGGGTTTAATCCTTTTTCCTGCGGGCCAGGCGTGCAGCAAGGATGCTCAATTCAAATAATAGTAAGAGCGGAACAGATATCAATAATAGCGTAAAAAAATCACCGGTGGGGGTGATTATTGCGCAGATGATTAATATTATAATTACCGCCTCGGCACGGTGTCGGGTAACCGTTTCGATATCGATTATTTCAAGTTTCATTAAGAAGAAGAGGAGTAGTGGAAGCTGGAATAGAAGTCCGGAGCCGAGCAGGCACCAGAAGATGAAATTGAGATAGCGGCTGATGTTCATCAGTGGTTGAATCGTTTCATTACCAAAGGAGAGGAGGAATTTCAAGCCGAATGGAATCAGGATGAAGTAGCTGAACCCATTGCCGAGTAAGAAAAGGAGTATTCCTGAAGCGATATAGGAGATAGAAATCTTACGTTCAGTATGGGTGAGGCCCGGGCCGATAAATGCCCAGGTTTGATAGAGAATAAAGGGGAAACTTAAGAAGATTGCGAGGAAGATGGCGACCTTAATCTGGGCGAAGAATGCCTCGGTGGGTGAAAAGAAGTAGGTGGTCTGCAGGTTTGAGTGTCTGATGATGAAATTGAGCAGGCGGTGTGCAAAGAAGAATGTAATAATTGAAAAGATGCCGACACAGGCCAGAGAATAAAGGATTCTTCTTCTTAACTCTTCTAAATGTTCGATAAAACTGAGTTGCTTTTCGGTCATAGAATGGCTATGATACTAATGGAGATACTCTTCGGATAGTGCGTAAATCTTTTTGTCGGCAATGGCGATAAGCTTATCACCGACAAAGAATACATAATCATATTTAATACGGGGAAGTTGATGGACGATTTGATACGAACTACTCTGCGGGTTGTAATAGTAGACCCCAGAGTATGAGGCACAATAGAGTACTTCCTGATCGGTGGTGATATCATAGATATTAAAATAGGGAAGGAGAAACCAGGTGGTGTCAGAATCGCTGGCATCGGACTGATAGCTTATCAGCTGATTATTCAGACCCAGGAGATAGAGATTGTGACCGATAGAGACGATATCCTTAATTCCGAAGCTGATGGGTCTTGACCAGGTCTTCGATTTTTTATCGTAGCGATAGAATCCATTTTCTCCCCCGATATATATTTTGTCTTCGGTTGGGTGTATTACATATATTGCAAAGTCTTTAAGACCAAAGGGGAGTGGTTCGTTGGCCCTTATGGGAAGTCGGAAGAGCCCCTGTGTGGTTCCGATGTAGATGTTTTGTGTATCCTGATTGAGGCAGAGCACCCGCCCCTGAAAGTTGCCGAGCGGAAATGTGAATGTGCCGTTCAATTTTAGAAGACGATTCTCGAAGCTGAGAACAAATTCCTTATCCATCCACAGGATATTCTCAGGCCTCTGTTTCAGACGGAGATAATGCCATTTTCTTTTCTGTGCCTGAAAATAGGAGATCCCTCCAGCAGAGAGAAAATGGATTATTGAGTCGATCTGGTAGACCTTATCAATTTGAGAATCTAAGGGTCCATAGATTATCCTTTGATATTGCCAGGAGACCTTATTGTATTTTAAGAGACCAAATCGGTCTGTGCCCACAAAGAGGTTTATTCCATCGTCATAGAGCGCGGTTATGGGATAGCGCTGGAAAGGTATTTGTGATTCCTTTTCCTGGTCAAAGTAGTAGTATGGAGTGAGAAAGGTATATTTTTTTAATAGTGGAGAAGGGTCTTTTTCGTTCCAGTAAAGCCCTGGGGGAAAAGAGGAAACGGTTTTGAGTTTGCCGGTTCGTTTGTCCAGACAGTACTTGGTTCCGGTATCAAGATAGAGGTATTTGCTATCGACCGCAAGTCGATTGACAACCCGGCTGAACGGGAATGTCTTTATTGAATATGTGAAGGGGGTGAAACGGACGATTTCAGGCAGGCTGATGAGCCAGATATCATCGGTCGATTGGTCATAGGCGATGAGTTCGAGCGTTCGATCAAACATAAGCGCCTTCTCAAATGAGAGGTCTGGTTTGTTGAAAAAGATGAGGTAGTTATCGCTGGCGACAAATAGATAGCGGGTGGAGGCGGTGATGGAATAAATCCTGCCAAGGGGTGGGATTATGTAATAGTGTTCTAAATAGATATTATGCGGTGAGATGCTGATAGAGAATATTACACAGATAGAGAGAAGGTTAATCATTCTCTTTTATGAATTTCCTTTCCAGTATATAGTTTATTGCTCTTGGGATATAGTTTATCAAATCACCTGCATTCAAGGAGTATTCATTATTTTCATCCATCGCCAGATCCGCACACAAACCATGGAGAAAGACACCAAGGTTTGCAGCATTGATTGGTGATACACCCTGGGCAAGGAATCCACCGATCATTCCGACCAGGACATCTCCAGACCCGGCTGAGGCAAGACCTGAGTTGCCTGTGGAATTGATGAATACTTCACCTTTAGGTGAGGCAATTACAGTAGGCGCACCCTTCAAAATCAGTACTCCATTAAATTTCCGGGCATACTTAGGGGCGAGGTCAAACTTTTCTTCATTTATCTTTTTCGGGGTGAGGTTTATCAATCTGGAGAGCTCCCCTGGGTGTGGGGTGAGGATGAAGGGTGTATGAATTTTCTTGAAGAACCGAATATCCTGAGAGATAATATTTAGGGCATCGGCATCGATGATCAGCGGTACACTCATCTGAGGCAGGAATTTGAATAGAAATTGTGCAGTCTCTGGATGGGTGGTGATACCTGGACCTACAATTACAACATCGCTTTTTTTCAGATAGGGGAGGAGTTGGTCTATTGCCCGGGGAGAGATCGTCATAGCCTCGGTCTGACTTAGAGGAACCTTAACCACCTCGAGCAGTTTTGATTCCAAGGGGTCCATTATCCCTTCAGGTGCTGCCAAACGCACAAGTCCTGCCCCGGTTTTCAATACTGAGATGGCTGCCATTGCAGCGGCGCCGGAAAAACCACGGGCACCTGCAATTACCAGTACCTGACCAAATGTTCCCTTATTACCTTCAGGAGGTCGTAAGGGCATCATATCATAGATCTGTTCATACTCCAATAGACAGGGATAGCCTTCCTCAATGAGACTGTAGGGGATTCCGATATCAATAACATAAAGATCTCCGCAGAATGAGCGGCCTGGATATAAGTAGTTACCCCTTTTCAAAAAACACATCGTTGCGGTGGCATCGGCGATAACACAGATACCCTCAAATTTACCGGTATCACCATCAATACCTGAGGGGATGTCGACCGATAAGACAAAGGCATCGCTTCTGTTTATCTGCTGAATCGTTTTATAGTAGATATCCTTTGGACTCCCTTTGAAACCGGTTCCGAATATCGCGTCAACGATTACCTCAGGGTTGAATGTATCGATTATGTTTTTGATGTTGCGGATATTTGCTGTTTCGATGATTTCAATCTGTGCCTTTTTTGCCAGACGGTAGTTTGTTAGACTGTCCTGTTTCAGTTCATCTCCTTTGCCAAGAAGAATCACCTTCACCTGGGCTTTACGGTTTCTTAAATGGCGGGCAATAACAAATCCATCTCCGCCATTATTTCCTTTCCCACAGATGATAAGAATTCGCAGTCGGGTAAGTGTAAAGTAGTCTTCCAGGATATCGACACATCCCCGACCGGCATTCTCCATCAGGACAATGCCCGGGATACCGAGGTCTTCAATCGCCCATTTATCAATCTTTTTCATCTCACTATTTTTTAGCACTCTCATAACTTAATTTTACGAAAAAATTTACCAAAGTCAACCGTTATATTTCACAGGATTTTCAGGAAGTTAAAAAGACGAATTTTGTCGTTTTTTAACTGACTCCTCTCCACTTTTTTCATATGGCCTGTAGGCCTGATTATAATGGTATTCTGGTTATTCAGAGATGCTGGGAAATTCGTTAGTCATTGAGTTATTAAGTCATTAAGTCATTGAAAAATCACAAAAACCAGAAAAACGAGAAAAACCAAATAAACCAGATATCTCCAGCCCGCAGGGCGTCCTCGCCCTGCGGAATCAAATCCATCGGGGCGAGACGCCCCTTAGCTGGAAGTAGAAACTCTATGTAGAAACTCTATTCAGTCCGATGACCGTCTCGGTCTGCGAAGAAGGCATGGAATAAACTCAACATTTTGAAAAATCAAAACAAAAAGGGGAAAGGTCAGGTTTTTTAACCCTTGACATTTTATAATTTTTAATTATTATATTATAAGGTTAATAGAAAAGTGGGGTAGTCTAAGACTTAAGACTACTGACATACGAGAGGAGGTTTTATGGAAAAATTAATTCAAAAGACGGCCGTTTTAATCGGCCTGCTAATGGTCACTCTTGTTTCTGCTCACTGGATCTCCTTTCAAAATGGAATGCGACAACCACCCCAGATGAAATGTCTTAACCTTGATCAATCATCAGCGGTTATCGATTTTAGCTTTTCTGGTTTTGATACCCGGACAATCGATACCCGGAAGATGACCGATATTGGTAAGGAGACATTTGTCCTATTGTCCATAGGAGAATATGCATTCACTTCAGATATCGGAAAGCCAAAGCTGCCAATGGCAACGGCGGTTTTGGATGTACCCTATGATGCCAAGATTGAGGTTGTACTTCTTTCTGCAGATTACCAGGATTTTGCTCTGGATAAACTTGGTATTGACCAGCGTGTAATGCCTGCCCTGGCCTCTGTCCCTAAGATCCCTGGAGCCCGGGCAAAATTTATAATTGATGAGAAGGTCTATACCACCAATCGATTTTATCCGGAGCAGATCACCGGGATTGAAGAACACCCTGGTTATGCACGAGGTCATCGTCTGGCAACATTACAGCTATTTCCGATCCATTATAATCCTGTTTCAAAGAAGATTAGATGCTATACCCATATTCGAGTGAGGGTGAATTTTGTGGGTGCCAATATCAGGAAGACACAAGAGGAAATTGGTAAAAATTATTCTGTGGTGTGGGAGGATTTTATCAAGAAGATGGTCATAAACTATCCTGACTATCTACGAGGTGTACCACCACTCCCTGTCTACTACGATATTTTCTATAACAGCGCATTTTCTCAGGCTGCTGAGAGTCTTGCCTATTGGAAGAAGAAGAAGGGTTATAATGTTAGAATGTGGGATGCTACAGGCTGGAGTGCTTCGGCAATCAATGATACAATAGAAGCTCAAAATCCCCAGGCGACATTCCTTGTAATTATCGGAGACCCGAATTCATCGACGCCTCTGCCACCTTCGGGTACCGGTTCTTCAAGTGGAGACCAGACCGATTTATACTATGCTGAGACCGATGGCTCAGGTTATTTACCTGACCTCTTCAATGCGCGTATTTCAGTTCTTGATGCAACCCAGGCCAATACCGTAATTCAGAAAGCGCTTCGATATGAACATGCAAATTTTGGTTCAGCAGGGTATGACTGGTTGAAAAGGGCCTGTTTTATTGCTGGTTATGATTCTGGATATCAGGGTGTAGGGATGGCAACAAACTGGTACTGTCGCAATCTTCTCGTGCCCTACGGCTATACTGTTGATACCCTTGTCTATGCCTCAGGAGAAGAGGAGACCCGTGTAGTAAATCAAATAAATGCGGGTAGGGCCTGGTGTGTGTATACTGCACACGGAGGTCAGACCGAGTGGTGGGTTGGTTATTCTGGTGATTTCAATGTCAGTGAATTGACCAATCTTACAAATAATCTTGATATGTATCCTATGCCCTGCGGACACTGCTGTTTGACCGGAGATTATCAGTATTCGAGTAACTGCTTTGGTGAGACCTGGGATCGTCTGGATGGCCGTGGTGGAATCTGTTATTTTGGTAGTGTTCCGAGCACCTACTGGGATGAGGATGACTGGCTTCAACGCAGGTATTTCGACGCAATTTATGCCGACAGCATTCCAGGAAATCTCTATGAGACCGGAAGGTTCACCCAGTGGGGACTTTACTGGATTGAGAATAATACAAATTCCTCACGGAAGCGTTATTATTTTGAGGCCTACCATCTCTTCAATGATCCATCCCTGGATTTCTGGACCGATATTCCTGGAAATATGTCGGTTACCCATAACAGCATTATTAATCCCGGGCCTACCAGTTTTACAGTTACCGTAAATGGTGGAGGCTCACCACTTGAGGATGCACTGGTTTGCTGCTGGATTCCCAATCAATCACCTGAGATGCATGTTTCAACATATACCGATGCTTCAGGTATTGCAATTTTGAATGTGAACCCCACGACCGTGGGCGACACTATGTTCGTTACCGTTACCAAACATAACTTTATCCCATATGAGGGCTATGCTTTAGTAACCTCTCCATCTGGTCCTTATATAACCCTGGGTTCGACGATATTGAACGATTCTGGTGGCAATGGTCAGGCAAATCCGGGTGAGACCGTGGATCTTGGATGCTGGGCAAAGAATATCGGGATTGAGACCGCCCAGGGTGTTTATGGTTATCTCTCTGAATCTGACCCCTATGCGACAATTTCGATCGATTCTGCCTGGTATGGGGATATTGCGGTGGATGATTCTGCATTATCAAACCCCTATTACCGATTTACGGTTGCTCAGAATTGTCCGAATGGTCATGCGATAAACTTTTCCCTTGAGTTTCATGACATTCACGATTCAATCTGGACCTCGAATACCTCGGTTGTGGTCTATGCCCCGGTTCTGGGTTTTGTT
>MUKB01000080.1 GCA_002049785.1 Caldifarciminota bacterium 4484_100 | reverse complement strand
AATCTACTAAAGGACTTCTCAGTCTGTTCTTTATGATAGGCCCATAATGCCTTATAACCCAGAAGCCTTACTGCGTCCAATCGGGCCCAGTGTTCAGCCAATTTGAACTGAACACCCTCATATCTTCCAATCGGCTGACCAAACACACGCCGCGATTTTATATGTTCCATCGACCTTTCTAAAGACCTCATTGCTGAACCACAGCATACTACTGATATAATCGCCCGGGCATAATCGAACCCCTCCATCGCAATGTAAAAACCCCGATCCTCTTCTCCGATGAGGTTGTCCCGGGATAACTCGACCCCATCCAGGACAAAACCGCCTGAGGATATACCTTTCCTTCCCCAGTCCTCAAGGATGGTGGTTGTTATCCCATCGGTACCTTTCAACGGGATATAGAATAGACTCATACCCCTGACCCCTTTCTCAGGACTGGTCCGCACCAAGGTCAGATAACCACCACCTTCAGGGAGTTGATTCATAACTTCGTTTATACCACTTATAAAGAGCTTCTCACCGCTGACTATATACCTATCTTCAGATTTTTTAGCAACCGTCTTCATATTCGCCAGGTCTGATCCAACATCAGGTTCGGTCGCGGCAATACCTAAAAAGGCAGAGCCCTTTGTCACCTTAGGAAGAATGTCCTGTTTAATCCGGGTAGAACCATATTTATCAAGGATATAGCCCCAGGCACACTGAACCAGAAAAAATGTCGGAATGGCACAGCTGACATCAGCCCTTGCAAGCTCCTCAACAATGACACCAACTGTTATCGGCTCAGCTTCTACTCCGCCGTATTCACCTGAAACTGTCATACCCAGCAGGTTCATAAGCGCCAGCTTTTTAATTATTTGGTCAGGTATCTTCGATTCCTGATCAATCTCCCTCACAACCGAAGCAATCTCTTTATCACAAAACTCCCTGACAGTTTTCTTTAACAATTTCTGTTCATCAGTCAATTGAAACTCCAAGATTACCTCCTTATCGGTTTTTTACTGATAAATCAGGATAAAGACCGGCCAGGAATTCTTTAAATTGACCGATCTCACCGGTATAAACGGAGTTTGATTTCAAGTTCATTACTTACCGAAAAAGCTGGAGATATCAAAGTAAATCATCTTTTCCACACCGTCTTTGGTGATTATTGTCAGACAATCATAGGGTTTTCCCTGATATATCATCAGTGCCTGTTCTTTGAATTTATAACCCGGGAAGTGTTCTTCAAGCCAGTCATACTCCGCCTTGATCCCTTCAAATGAATTATCCGCATTTATTTTCACCGCATTCTCAAAAGAAGAACCGACTATACGTGAAAAGGCCTGCTCAGGCGTAATCACCGGAGCCCTGGTTATGGTTGCACAACGGAGCAGAAAAAGTTGTGCAAAGAGTGCCAATAGAAGAATATATTTTTGACTTCCCATAACATATCTCCTTATTTTATTCTGTGTTCACCGATTAAAAATTGTAATTAACAGAAAAATCAGCGATAAGGCTGCGCATAATAAGATCATCTGTGTGCCAGATGTATTGTCCGCCATCAGGTTGATAGTCAATATAACTGCGGCCTGTCTCCACAGCCCGGATAAATTCAAAACACGATTTAATATACAGATGAGAGGAGAACCGGTATTTATATATGAGTTGAAGCCCAAAATTCTCAGGAAAGTGTCCCCGTGTGAACCTTTCCTGGTCCCAGGAATCTTCTCTACCAACGATCGCCTCATCATACGCCCTTATATCTGTCTGGAACAGGTATGGAACGAATGTAAATTTGAAAAAATGTTTCGTTTTATACAGGTATGAAACCCCCAATCTAAGATGGGTTCCTAATCCACCTTCAATCACATTCTTAACCTTTTCCCAATCAAAATTATCCATATATCCAACTCCGGAGAAACCTATTCCGGTGTAGAAACATATATTTTTGTGTGTCCCAAAAGGAATTACACCTTCGGTAATCCACAACGCGTAGTGAACACCGGCCCGGGGGAAGTACATCTTAAAATAGGTTCTTAATATACCCTTGTAACCGAATATCGCACCGAAATGAGGACCTGTTTTCAACCCCTGATAAGGCTGAAACTCATCTCTAATCTTTATGAAGGTATTATAATTATAAAAGTGCTCAGCCACATAGAGTCCAAAAAAGCTTGCACCACCCGGTGATAGATATATATCAAAGATACTATTGAGATAGTTTATAAAAATCATAGTGAACATCCAGAACTGGAGTTCGCGATAGATTTCAATGTTCCTTGTTAAAGTAGTATATCTATATGAACCAGGCTGATCAGTTTCTCTAATATCCTTTTCCCACCGTCCAATTGTTGCATTAGGTTCCAGAATCGCCCAGATTGCCATCCAGGTATTCCATAGGTCAGATATACCTTTCTGCCACTCACCCTTTCGAAAATGGCCATAGGACGGAATAAAATTTAATATCGTATTTGGAATATTCTTATCCTCTCGGGCAAATCCTGGCGCTGGCAAAATCAATAGAATTATCAACAGCAGAGAAATATATAAACGGCCTTTACCAGAGAAACTGAAAAAATGGTTAATAAGATTCCTGGCCAACTTGTTCACCTTTCTCACTCTCTGAGACATATTATCTTATATTAACAACTTCTTTGCTTACTGTCAAGACCCTGGCCATCTGATTTCGGCCTGCTATCCAGGGGCACATAAGGAGTCTTTTTTTCTATCACACCAGCTTAAATCTTCAATTTTGATAGCGGAATTCATCGCAGTAAATGTCTCCAAGAGTATATCCATAAAATAAGCATTATTAACTGACCGGCGATACCGAGGAGCTTCCGTTTCCGTATTTCGACTTTCAGCACATCATCAGATACAGCAACCGGCTTCAATCTGCCTTTTTTGTAAAGAACCAGGGTTCTTGATATCGCCCAGACTGGCAGGACTATGAGTATCAAACCGAGGCATAACCAGAATGTTCGAAGATCAGCAAAGAAATAGGCGGAGATGGAAAGTAAAGCCCAGGGGAATACCCTGAAATATGCGACTAAGCGGTAATGTAAAATGTTCTGTTGTGCATTCTTAAGGGATTTGATGTTCCACATCAATCGCGAGACAATTTCCTCAGCCCCTAAAATAATGCCCGCTAAGAAAAATATCATAATCGACTCCTGGAAATTTTTGTAGCACCCATCTCACTCACTTTATATGTAACACATCTGTCAAGTTCCATATTGATTTACTATACAACTTTTTCAATCGGTTTCAACCGTTTATGTTTTGATTGGCAGTTAATTAAGGCGACTTCAGTCTGTCCGAAGTATCACCTGATTTGAAGCCCTGAGTAAATATTCATTCTCTCCATCGACAATCTTTACCACAACATCTACTTCAATGCCTGGACCCCATTTTGGGCCTTTCCTCGCAACCTTTTCCAGTTGATACCTCGAACAAGTCGAGCGCGCTTCCTCAGAAAATTTTGTTTCCCATACTTCTTGTGGACTTTTAATAACCCATAATAATCTTGCATCAATTGATGGTGGAAATTCCAGTGAATCAGTAGCAGTAATTCGAATCAAGGCAATGAGTGGTTTTCCATCAGGAGGACTGACTGGCATAAAGTCACGCCAAAGATGAGTTTCTAAAATATAATTCCGACCGTCGATTTCAATCTGTTCTGGAGCAGATAGCAGTCTGTCAACAGAAATTGAAGGTCTAAAAAGCATACACCCTGCAATCACTATGGAAACCATCACCACCAAAATTTTTAAAAACATACAAACCTCCTTGTGTGTTATGTTTGCTAACCATAACCTTCTCATAAGTCTAATGCCATAAGTGGAAAACCCAAGTCATCATTTTTCTATCCTTCTTAACACACCCGCCCTTGATTTCTTATGACATTTTGGACATCTCAAGTATGTCCAGCCCGGTCCATGCGGACTTGTGAAATATGTAAATATCGATATCGAAAATTTATGCCCGCACCGCGAATATTGAAAAGCGAAATTTTTTACATACCATCGCGCGAATAAAAGTATACCTCTGCAACCCAAACATTTTAGAATCATAAAATCCCATTTTGCTATTTTGCCAATTGGCAAAATAGCAAAATACATCCCTACACTTCGTAAGTGTCAGCAGAGAGATAATGTTTTATTAACAAGTTTTTATCCCCTGGTAAATAACATTTTGCCATTTAATATAAACCATCAGGCAGTTCTTGTCTAAATTAATCATTCTAATACTTTAGTAATGAGCTCTATCAACCTATCATCATCTGCCATAACACGGAAGCGTGGATTAGCACCAGACGCATGCTGGATAGGTAATACATATAAAGACAAATTGCCAATTGAAAATACCGGAATCTTGCCAAGTTTAATAATATCTGAAATATGTTCAGTAAGTGACGCAGGATATCCAACCTTTAGGATATAATCGAAGAAACTGTTACGGCTGGTCTTACCCATAAGTAATAGCAGTCGTGGTTTAATCATCATAATTTCTTTAATTAAAAATCCTTTATCAATACAATTAAGTATTTCATCAGTGTTTGGCTTTCTATCGCCTTTGCCCATCTTATTCTTACCAGGATAACATTGGGCAATTTCTGTATTGTATACCGTTTTGTATTTGGAGTTGCAGCCTGGAATTATCACATTACCAGGAATTGTTACTTTTTGAGGCGGATAAACAGTCCGACAGAATTTATTAAGGAGCTGTTCCAAACAAGCACCAGTACCGCCCAGCCGTCCATCTGCCTGGAAGAAATTTACCCCGCTCTTTCTTACTTGATTTGCTGCCAGTGTCTGGGAAATAATAAAAACATCACTTTCAGGATTTACTGCTGATACCAGACGCAATGCTTTCTCTTTATCCATTTGAGGACATACATGGCAGTTCTGTATCTCCTTATATAGTTCGTTAAGTTTTTCTCGGTTGAACATTTAAATCACCATTATGATCTATTATCTAATTAAAATCGTAATTCGATAACCTGGGTTATCTGGAATCTACAGTGCCCTACTTTCAAATAGTCATAATTTCCAGGTCTGACCCCGGAATGCCCGAACCCCGCTTGCGCCTTCATTTCAATTCTTCCCTTATCTTCAACATTTTCTTCTTTAAGTCCGGGATGTCCTTTTCAACAACTTCCCAGGTTAATTCCAAATCTACTCCAAAATATTCGTGAATGAGAATATCCCGCATGCCTGCTATCTTCTTCCAAGGGACTTCTGAATATTTCTCTTTTATTTCTTCTGGTATATTTCTGACTGCTTCACCAATGATCTCAATACGACGGATAACCGAATCTTGAAGTTGCGTTGAACCAATGAACTCCTCTTCAGTTTTATTCGCGGTATATTCTTCGATCAATGTAATACATTCCAATATATGTTCTATAAACATTTTTGAGTCTTTAATCATAGAACAACCTCTTGTTCGCTCAGAATTCGTTCCTTAAGTAGAGGATGAAGAGATTTATAAGTAATAATATCTACCTCTCTCCCCAACAATTCTTGAAGCTCTAATTTCAAACCCACAAGGTCTAATATATAACCATGGCTGGATTTCGGTCAAGAGGCGAAATTAGTGAATAATCGGGAGTTTTTGAACGTAGGCAGGCTGAAAATAGGCCATCTCCTGGCCACCGGACGAATCGCTGCCGGCTATCTTAGATATCATCTATCGCTACCTTCTGATTAGCAATCTACGGACAAAAGAAGTTGCCGAAGGCAATTTGGGGAAATCTCTGATTTCCCTTTTATCCGCTGTTAAGCGAAGTTAGTTCTGCACATCTACGGGTCTCTCCCTCATTTTACTGAAACAGAGGATGAGACGAGACTGGGACTGGCTTTAATATTGAATAACTCTTTACC
>MUKB01000079.1 GCA_002049785.1 Caldifarciminota bacterium 4484_100 | reverse complement strand
AATCCGTATGATGGGGTGGAGCCGACACCAACTATCTTGAGATCATTATCCTCGACTTCAGCGATGATCGCCGCCACCTTTGTTGTTCCCAAATCGACACTGATGATTCTATCTTTCTTTGGCATTATCGCCTCCTTCTTTTTCCAATCTCAGTCCTCCTTTTTTTGATAATAATTTGTCGGCTAAATCTTAAATCAATGATGAGCGAGTCTTCGATATTTAACAATCCAAGTGATTCCAGTAGGTATTTTTTCCTCTTCAGGTCATTGGTGCCAAATATGTATTGGACACCCTTATATGATACAATCCCTTCCTCCAGGGATATTATCTTGCCTCCAGGTATTACCTCAGAGAGTAGGAGATAATGTTCTTTTTTCTTTAATAGACCAATGGCTAAAATAATGAGCACCGTAATGCATAAAAGAAATGTTATCACTTTAATAATCTTACCTCCTCTCTAAGGGTGACCCCTTTTTTATTCTTCACCACCCTCTTGATCTTCTGGGCAAGGGCGATGACCTGTTCTGCAGTTGCCTGGCCGCGGTTTATAATGAAATTTGCATGTTTATTACTCACCTCAGCATCACCTATTCTTAGACCCTTTAATCCACACTGCTCAATCAATTTTCCAGCGGGAACCTCCGGAGGATTTTTGAAGAATGAACCTGCAGACCATTCATCGGGTTGTCTCTGTTTGCGGTAGTTTTTATAATATGCCATCTTCTTTGTGACGCTACGGCGGTTTGATTTTCTCAGCTTTACTTTCACCTGGATGATAAAGACACCGTTTTTTACAGAAGAGAAACGGTAGCCAAATTTAATACTTTCTTTTTTCAATTCCTTGAAGTTTTTTCCATCAAAGATGGTTATCGATTCAACGATTTGACTTATCGATTTTCCAAAGGCGCCTGCATTACCCTTTACTGCACCACCGACAGTGCCGGGTATACCGGCGAGAAACTCGGCACCCTGATATCCCCGGTCTGCTGTTTTCTCAAGCAGTTTGTCGAGAAGCAAACCCGCACCACATATAAATTGATTATTTTTTTGCTTCAGCTGTTTGAATGCACCACCGAGTTTTATTACTACACCGCGAAAACCAGAATCCGCAACAAGAAGGTTTGTTCCGGCACCGAGAATAAAATATCTAATCTTATATTTCTTTATCTTCTCAAATACATTCCTTAATGCCCTTTTTGAATGGACGGTGATGAGATAGTCGGCATAACCTCCAATGTGGAACGATGTGTATCTTGAAAGTGGTGTTTTTTTCAATACCCTGATGCCTTTAATCGAACGGAAGATATTTTTCATTTCAACTCCTTAAGAAGAAGCGGGGGGAGTTTACTGATATCACCAGCACCCTGGACGATGATTATGTCATCACGTTTTGCAATTGTCTTCACGAAATTAATTATTTCAGAGAAATCAGGTATGTAATAGACCGATTTCTGTTCTTTTTTAATCCGTCGGGACAGGGCCTCGCCACTAACCCCGGGGATGGGCGATTCATGGGCTGGATATATTCTGGTGACAATTACAATGTCCGCATAGAGGAATGAAAAGGCAAATTCATCAAACAGATAATATGTGCGTGTGTAACGGTGGGGCTGGAATATGGTGATGAGCCTCTGTTTCGGAAAGTAGTTGCGCAGGGTCTGCAGGGTTACGGCGATTTCGGTTGGATGATGACCATAGTCGTCAAAGAGCATTATTCCCCTTACCTCCCCCTTGAATTCCAGACGGCGATAGACTCCACGAAATTGTTCGAGTGCATCAGCAATTTTTTTCGTTCTTATACCCAGCTCTATGCCGATGCCGATGGCGGCAAGGGCGTTGCTGACATTATGAACTCCAGGAAGATGGATTTTGAATCTTCCGACCTTTTTCTTATGAAAACTGACATTGAATGTTGAACCGAAATTGCTCCGACGGATATTATAGGCCTTCAACTGTGCCTCCTCGGTCAGACCATAGAGAATGGTTCTTTTTCTTATCCTTTCCTTTATGCTCAGACTTGTTGGTATATCAATACCGAGTAATGTGCATCCCCAGAACGGCACATGATTTGCAAAGTATGAAAAATTCTCCAGTATCTCATCGAGGTTTTTATAGTGGTCAAGATGTTCGGCTTCAATATTTGTTATCACCGCATATGAAGGGAAGACCTTGAGAAAGGACTTGTCTGATTCATCAACCTCACAGACCAGATAGTCACCTTTGCCCAAGCGTGCCTGACTCTTTCCTTTTATGATACCACCGATTATCGTGGTCGGAGAAAGCCCACCGTATTGTAGCACTTCGCTGATGAGGGATGTGGTGGTTGTCTTGCCATGGGTTCCAGAGATACATACGGCAAGTTTCAAACGGGTCAGTTCAGCGAGCAGTTCGGCTCGGTGGATTAATGGGATGTTGAGTCTGCGGGCCTCAGCGAGTTCAGGATTGCTGTCCTTTATTGCAGATGAATAGACCACGACATCGGCACCAGAGATGTTTTCGGAACGATGGTTGTAATACACCCTTATACCCTGTTTCTTCAACCTCCGGGTGATGGATGAAGGGTTAATGTCAGAACCGGTGACTTTGAATTTCAGGTTGTGCATTATGGTTGCAAGCCCGCTCATTCCGATACCACCGATTCCCACAAAATGGATATGTTCAGTTTTACCGAGCATCAGTTCTCCTTCAGAATATTCTTAACAATCTTCTCTTCTGCATTGAGTATGAGTTTGCACCGGGAACTGGTTTTTTTCTTTAACATCGTTTCAATCATCACGAGCAATTTTTCTGCATCCAGCTCTTTTTCTTCGATCATAACCGCGGTTCCATTTTCACAAAAAAACTGGGCATTATAGTATTGATGGTTATCAACAGCATAGGGAAATGGTATGAAAATCACCTTTTTGTTGAGGGCGAGGAGTTCGTATCCAGAAAGGGCACCAGCACGGGAGACGACCAGTTCAGCTTCAGCCATATCCTGCCAGGGGGTTTCAGTGAAGGCGATCGCCTGGATGCGGGGAGATTTCTCTTTTATAACCCAGTCATAGTCCCTTGTCCCGGTTATTATTTTGAGCCGATAATTTTCCGGGAGTCTATCCTGAAGTTCTAAGGCGAGTCTGTTCAGGGTGCGCGCTCCCTGACTCGCACCTATGAACAGTATCAAGGGCCTTTCTGGGAGATTCACGGTAGAGTGTTTCGATTTGAACCCGGATCGAATCGGGATCCCGGTGATCATTGAATGTCCGGGAAGGGGTTGTTTTAACGGAAGACCCAGGAAGACCGTTTGGGCCCGGCCAGCAAAGAGACGTGTCGCCCGGCCTGGTATGCGATTCGGCTCGAAGATATAAAATTTTCTTCGGTTGAATAGACAGGCAAGGATGAGACTGAGGGAACCGAAACCCCCGAATGCAAATCCTATTGCATTTCGGGTAAGGCTGATCAATTTAATTGTTGAGTAGAAAAGGGACAGGAAAAATTTAAATTTTGTCAGAAGATCCTTGCCAAAATAGGGCTGTGCCTTGATATAGTAAAGGGAAAGACCATAGGTCCTGGCAATCCTTTCTTCGGTGAAGCCTCTGCGCACCAAGAATATCACTTGTTTTTTATATTTTCTGAATTCTCTGGCTACAACCAGGGCAGGGAAATAGTGGCCACCGGTGCCGATTCCTGAGATGATTACCTTGAGGTTGGTTGCACTGTGTACCATCACAATATCCTCCGTTTTGACGCCTGAAGAATAATTCCCATTGCGAATAGATTTGCCGCCAGGGACCAGCCCCCGAATGAAATGAAGGGCAGGGGGATACCAGTAGGAGGCAGAAGGCCAATGCTTACTCCAATATGAATCAGAAAAATAATGAATATTGAGGCATTGAGGCCAAGAACGAGAAGTCGTGTGAACTCGTCAGTGACCGCACCCGCAATGGAGATTCCTCGTAAATAGAGCATCCAGTAGAAGAGAAAGACCAGGAATGCACCAAGAAAACCGATCTCCTCGGCAATGTGGGCAAAGATGAAGTCATTATAGATGCTCGGCAGGAAAAGGAATTTTTGCAGTCCAGCACCAGGTCCTTTACCGAAAAATCCACCGGAACCGATTGCAATGAGTGATTGTTGAACTTGATATGTAGGATGGCTGAGGAAACTTGTGATACGATATTTTGCATGTGGAAAGAAGAGGATGAATAGGACAATCATTGCCAAACTTGTGAGTATGGTTGGTGCCAATAGCTTAAATTTGATTCCACCATAGATTAACATAATAATCAGTATAATAAAGCAGATTACCGCCATTGATATAGAAGGTTGAATTGCTACCAGAAGAATAACGAAGAGACAGATCATAATCGCGCCCAGGATTCCCCGGTTCGTATCTGCAGTTTCTGAATGGAGGGCAAAGAAGTTTGCCAGGAAGAAAATAATCCAGAGTCTGACGAATTCTGAAACCTGAAGGCCGAATGATGTGATGACCAATGAACGCCGTGCCCCAAATTGGGTTTTTCCGGCAATCAAAGTAAGGAAAAGGGTTATGACCATTAAGATAAATATGGGGAGGATTAACTTTCTAATCTTTTCATAGGGAATGATGATACCCAACAGGAAAAATACACCGGCAATCAAAAGTCTTTTCAGATGGGCCACCAGGTAGTAGGTTGAATCTTCACCCCGACTCATTGCCCGATAGTAGGATGATGAATAGACAAAGATAATACCCAATACGATGAGGGTAATTACAGAGAAGAGTAGTAGTCGATCAATTCCCTTTGACTGCATCCTTAAATGCCTCACCTCTCTCTTCAAAATTTTTAAAATAATCGAACGATGCATATCCAGGATTCAGAAGTATGATATCGCCTTTTTCAGCGAACGATTGTGCTTTCTCAACCGCATCCTTCATATTATGGGCAATCAGAAAATTTTTGTATCCTTGTGATTCAAAAAATCTTTTTATGAACATAGCATTTTCACCCAGAATGACGCAGGCCTTGGCTTTTTGTGTAAGAAGGAGAAGATAACTTTTCCCTTCAGTTCCTTTATATTTGCCACCGACGATGACAATCTTGTTACCGGGCAGGGCATTGAAGGAGGCGATTGCAGCCGATTCATTGGTGCACATCGAATTGTTGATATAGCTTATGCCGTTGAATATTCCAATCTCTTCCAATCGATGGGGCAGGGTTTTGAAGGTCCTGAGACCGGTCTGGATATCTTCTGTTGCAATTTTGATTATTCGCATTACCGCAATTGCTGCGGCAATATTCATAAGGTTATGCCTGCCTTTGAGGGATAGGCCGTTGAGTGAAAAGAGTTTTTCGGTATGGTCATGAAAGTCACCATTAAACCAGATTCCGTTTTCGGTTTCGGTTCCGAAGAATACAATATTTGCTCTACTCTGTGTTGCCAGTATCCTCACCCTTTCGTCATCGTAGTTGAGCACAAGATGGTCATTGGAGTTCTGGTTCATCAGAATCCGCGCCTTGGCATTGATGTATTCATTCAAATCGTGGTGCCAGTTGAGGTGGTCGGCACTGATATTGGTGATTACTGCGATATTGGGTCGGAATTTTTTTATTCTCATCAATTGAAAGGATGATACCTCAAGGCAGTAATAACTATATTCCAGTTCAAGGAGTGCCTGAGAAAATGGCCTTCCTGGAGAGATATTACCACCGAGGAAGTTTTTGATTCCGGCATTTTTCAGGAGGTGACTGATCAGGGCAATTGTTGTGCTCTTACCGTTGGTTCCGGTAACCGCGATGATACGGGGTGCATTGAGGTTGTTATATGTGAATTCCAGCTCATCGATGATATTAAAATTTTTTGCCTTCAATGTTTGGACAATCTTGTGGTCTTCAGG
>MUKB01000078.1 GCA_002049785.1 Caldifarciminota bacterium 4484_100 | reverse complement strand
AACGAAAAATCAGATTGAATTGGTGGTGTTTGTGCAGAATATGAGTGACTGCCAGGTATTACAGGCAAAGAAATATAAACTCGGTAACTAAATAAAAATCCCTGCCCAGGGCCCTCGCAAAGGCCCTGGGCAGGATTCTTTTGTAATATCCCTATAGCTTGATGAACTTCTGAATCTGCTCTTCGTCTCCTTTGATCACACGACAGAAATAGATACCAGGGCTGAATTCATTTAAGGGGATGGTCAATTTCTGCTCTTTGGCCAGTATCTGTTTTCTTACTGCACCGGTGCAGTCGATGAGCTGGACCAGAATATTCTTTTCCCTGAATTTGAGGTTCAGGTAATTATGGGTGGGGCTTGGGGAGATTGTGAAGAACGGCTCTCCCTGGCTATCCATCTCTTCGATACCAGGGGTCAACTCTTCTAAATCGCTCTCAGCAGACTGGGCAATTTCCATATCGCTCTTCTGCACAAAGGCGACGATATAGCAGTCGTCCCTTTCCCAGGATGATTGAACCGTGAATGATTGGGTGACCTCGGTGCTGTTCCCTACAGGTATTGAGACATAAGTTCCAGAATAACTGGGAAGCATTTTCCGTTCGATGAAATAGAAGGAGTCTTCACCCTGCCAGGCATAAGGTGTATCCCTCTGACAGATGGCAAATCGGCAATAACCGGTGAGCAGACTGGAACTGATATTTTTGATCCGGACAGTTACCCAGCCCTGACCATTGGCTTGATTGTAATCACCAAACAGGGTAATTTCGGCTTCAGGTGCTATATTCTTCCGTTGATTGAACCAGGACCTGGCTTCACTGTAGTTGCGGTAACCCTCATAGACACCGTCGTCATACCAGGTTGTGGGGATGTATTGAACTCCATAATAACTCTGGCGTCCTGAGGCATCACTATTTGCGAAGGCATCGCTGAGGTGGTAGGCAATTACTGCCAATGAGTCGCCGACTTCATCCTTCAACTGCGAGACACCCCTCGCAGCGGTCGGGCAATAAGGTCACCAGGTTGCGGTGAATTCCTCAAACAGCACAACCCGGTGCTGTTGGGCAAACAGTGCAACACCCATAAGCAGGAATAGAATCAAGAACCTCTTCATACTTGCCTCCTTTCAGCACATGGCCCAATGGCCATTCAATACGATTGGAAAGGTATGCCACCTTATCCAGATTCTTTCATCTTCCTCTCGAATATCTGAAATATACCTTCACCCTAAAGTATATATAAAATTAGGAAAATGTCAAGACCTAATTTCTATTATCCTATGGAGATTTCTTAAAGTAAAAACATCGTGAACCTACAATTCAGACCCTGGTCTGAATCTGTTTTTCAGCGGACTTTTATTATTTTATTGACTACCTTACCATTAACCTCGACGAAATAGACACCTGGCACAGGGTCGAGGTTATGGAACTGCCGGCCGGTAATATCGAATATGCGGTATCCCTCTTTATAGGACAGTCTGAGTGGTCCGGCAACTATGGTCGCTGCCCGGGACCGGTTCCTGACCGGTCGTACAACCACCTCTTTGACATCACTGATGCCGTCGAATAATTCATTCCAGGAATACCACACCTTTTTCTGGGTATGGGCGGCCCGAAAGCGGCGCGCATAACTGACACCCACACAGGGCCAATCCGGGTGCTCGACCCCGATATTCGGAAGTATAACCAGGGATTTGTATGTGCCCTGGCCTGTTGTGGGAATATAATCCACCGCAACTGAATTGGCGATTCGTATTGCCCGCCTTATACTCAGATGATAATCCGCATTGAGCGAATCGGCGATGCGTTGATACCTCTGGCAATAAACCGGTGGATAGAGCAGTCGGTCATGATTGGTTACCGCTAGGTTCCATGATGAATATATCGGCGGTTCTATGTAATTATGGATTGCATATCGAAGGGTATCAGCAAGATGATTTATTTCAAGAATAGCACCGGGATCAGGGTGGGCACCGTCATAAGGCGAATATAGATGTATATCATTTGACCGTATATGTTCATTATTTATCTTCATAGAGTCAATATCATAGATGTCGTTCACACCGTTGCCGTCCGGGTCTATCAATTCTATGGCAAGCCGGCTCGACAGATAATCACCCAGCAGTGAGTTCGGGGGTATCGTGTTGGTGTCAGGATGATTACCGGTATTCTGTCCCAATCCAACCCCGTGTTCATTAAGACAGGAGGATGCACCGAATACCCCGGCCATCGTGATATTAAAGAATCTCTGGTCTCCTGGATTGCTTGATGAAAAGGCAATAATAAGTGAAGAATTGGCAAGTGTTGTGTAAAGCCCCATTGATCCATCCACATTTCTTGCAATTATGTAGCCACCCTGAAGGGTATCGTCGTTGATGGTCGAGTTGCCCCATCCGCTGAGGCTTGAGCACCCGAAAGAGATAAAGTCTCCACCACCGGTTAAGGCGAGAATGTCCTCAGCGGTCAGATTCCTGCCCAGGGCAGGATGATAAAGGCTCACACCCTTGGCAACGATTCCGTCGATAATACCCTGGGCCTCTTCTTGAAATTTTGTCGGGACATAGTATTTTGCTCGCCACCAGGGAAGATAGGTGTTTTCCCAATACTCCGGTGTTCCTGAATGGAATTCTGTATATCCGATCCATTTGTTTATATATATGCTCATAAACTCTGATGCAATAAGATAGCCATGGGCAAATCCCATCTCATAATTTGTGCCCCAAACCTGCAGGTATTTCTGGGAAGGTGGACCCTTGGTCCTCAGGCGACCATTGCAGATAAAAGGCTGGGTAGTCAGGGCAGGCAGGGATATATCATCCAATCGAACCGTATCATGAAACGGAATGCGTCGCACCCGGAACGCAAGATAAACCGGTGTACCGTTATAGGCGGTCAATGAAACGGTCTTTTGAATCCATACGGTATCGGTCAGTAAAAAGCTCTGGAGCACCGAGAATGCAATCATCGACGGCGGGGCACTCAAGCATCCCATAATATCGAGCGTGCACGGTTCTGTGGTACTGCACTTGTACCAGAAATTGAGTAATGTATCGTCTTGCTGAGGGATGATGCGTGGTGTAATGAGATAGTCAAGGTTTGTATAGGATAGTCCGCTGTACAGGGTATCATAATAACAGGCAGCTGCATATTGACCCGAATGGGCTGAACCTGAGGCTCTGTACCAGACCGCATCGAGGGCATCCTCGTTCACGATCAACCAGTCATTAGGTGGAAAGAAATTCTGGGTATCAAAGGTTTCGGCCCAGGTGCTGAAGATTAATATCAATAGCATTTCGATTTCCTCTGATAGGATTATAGCACCGCTTCAGCAAAAGTCAAGTCGGATGGGCGGGTCAGTCCCTGGAACTCAAATCAGTTTACTTTTTATCTTACTTCCACTTACGAAGTGGAAGTAGGGCAGGGCTTTAATGCAATAACACAATCTTGGCTGTTGTCAGATAATCGCCGGTTTCCATCTGCAGAAAGTAGACGCCTTGGGGAAGTTTTTTATTGTTGTCGCCTTTACCATCCCAGTTGATTTCATAATGGCCTCTATTCTGCTTTGCATAAACGATGGTGCTGACATATTGTCCCTGAACATTATAAATCCTCAGTGAAACATTGCAAGGTCTTGTGAGGTTATATCTGACTTTGGTGGTCGAGTTGAAGGGGTTGGGAAAAATTTTCAGTGAAATAAACTCGGTACTTTTTGTCCGGGTCTCTTCTATCCCCACCTGATCCCGGATCACCGAGATACTTGAACTGTAATAATTTGCCACATAGGTTCTGTTCTGTTGAGGGTTCCAAGCGATGGCGCCTGGATAATATCCTACCGGTATCGTCGTAATCACTGAGTCTGTCTTACCATCAATCACCATAACACAGGCGCCATACCTATCAGCACAATATATCTTATTATTTATAGAATTATAGACCAGGACATAAGGACCATCACCTATCGGTATCGTTGTAATCACCGAGTCCGCTTCACCATCAATTACCGTAACACTGGCGCTGTTTTCATTGGAGCAATAGACCTTGTTGTCGTGGGAATTATAGGTTAAGGCACAGGGGTAGTTGCCCACCGGTATCGTCGCAATCACCGAGTCTGCCTGACCATCGATCACCGTGACACTGGCGTTATTTCCGTTGGCACAATAAACCTTTTCGTTCATAAAATTATGGGCTAAGGCGCAGGGACTATTGCCCACCGGTATTCTCGTAATTACTGAGTCTGTTGCGCCGTCGATCACTGTAACATTATCGCTTCCTGAATTGGCACAATAGACCTTGTTGTGTATAGGATTGTAGACTAAGGCATAAGGACCATTGGCCATCAGGATTGTCGTAATCACCGAATCTGCTTCGCCATCAATCACCGTGATGCTGTGGCTGTAATAATTAGCAGAATAGACCTTGTTGTTGATATAATTATAGACCAGGGCTTCAGGTTTATCACCCACCGCTACTGTGGTAATCACCGAGTCTGCCTGACCATCAATCACCGTAATGCCGGCGCTGTGATAGTCAGCACAATAGACCTTGTTATTGGTGGAATTATAGGCTAAGGCATAAGGGCCATCACCTGCAGGTATCGTTGTAATCACTGAGTTTGTTGCACCGTCAATCACCATAACATTGTCACCATACCAGTTAGCACAATAGACCTTGTTGTCGGTGGAGTTGTAGACTAAGGCATGAGGGCTGTCACCCACCGGTATTGTCGTAATCACCGAATTTGTCGCGCCGTCGATTATTGTAACATCATCACTTTCCCAGTTGGCTGAATAGACCTTGTTGTTGATATAATTATAGACCAGGGCTTCAGGTTTATCACCCACCGCGACGGTGGTAATCACCGAATCCGCTTCACCATCGATCACCGTAACACAGGCGCTGTTCCAGTTGGAGCAATAGACCTTGTTGTTCATAGAATTGAATACCAGGTCACGAGGATACCAATCCACGGGTATTGTCGTAATCACTGAATCTGCTCCGCCATCGATCACCGTAACACTGGCACCTCCTGAATTGCCACAGTAGACCTTATTGTTGATGGAATTATAGGCTAAGGCATAAGGGCTTCCACCTGCAGGTATCGTTGTAATCACCGAGTCCGCTTCACCATCGATTACCGTAACACTGGCGCTGCTCCAGTTGGAGCAATAGACCTTGTTGTCGCAAGAATTACAGGCTAAGGCATTAGGATTGTTCCCGACAGAGATTGTCGTAATCACCGAGTCGATACCCCCGTCAATAATTGTGACATTGTTGTTATAATAGTTAGCGCAATATATCTTGTTGTTTACAGGATTATAAATCAGGGTTTGAGAATAATACCCGACAGAGATTGTCGTAATCACCGAGTCGGTCTCGCCGTCAATTACAGTAACACTGGTGCTGTTTCCATTGGTACAGTAGACCTTGTTGTCGTGGGAATTGTAGGCTAAGGAAAGAGGTCCACCACCAACCGGTATCGTAGTAATTATTGAGTTTGTTGCACCATCGATTATTGTGACACTGTCGCAGTAATGGTTGGTGCAGTAAACCTTGTTGTTCATTGAATTCCAGCATAGAGAATAGACACCGCTTCTTACTGGAATTTTTGCAATCTTCTGATTCATTGTTCCATCAATTGCGATAATACACTCGCCATATGCACCGCCGATGTAGATTCTGTTATTTGTCGCATTATAAGCAAAGGCTTGGGATTGTCCAGATAAGAAACCTGGAAATAAGAGATACAAGGTCAGCAATATGAAAAAACAGATACCTAATTTCCAGTTCTTAGCAGTTTGCATCTTCTCACCTCCTTTTCTTATTTCGAACAAAAAACTGAAACCCTTAAATTCTTAAATATTATAATCGGAATACAAAAATTGTCAATATTCCACTGCAAACATTAAGAAACCTTATTTACAGATTAGAAAAGACCTTAAAAAGTTACAAACAGCAAGAAAGTGCACTTCCATCCCTTGCCCAGCATCGGGCAAAAATATTATTATTAAATAGATAATCTTCCGATTCAACGAAATGTTAGAGTCTTTTAATGATGGGTTCTGAGGTAGTCGTAGACAATCTTGCAGATTCTTTCTGCAGTTCTCCCATCCCAGAATTCAGGGATACTCCCTTTTTTGCCTTTTCCGTTTAATATCTTTTTTGATTCAGAGATGATACGCTGGGGGTCTTTACCGACAATTATATTGGTTCCGACACTGACCGTGATCGGCCGCTCGGTGTTTTCTCGCAAAGTGAGACAGGGGATTCCGAGCACGGTTGTCTCCTCCTGGATACCACCGGAGTCGGTAAGGACAAATTTTGCTTCAATCATCAGTTTAAGAAATTCAAGATATCCCAATGGGGAAATGAGTTTCAGGAAGTTTACCTTGATGCGGAATCGTTTCAACATCTTTTGGGTGCGGGGGTGAACCGGAAAGACGATCTTGATTGAGTTGGCAATTTTACCAAGTGCCTGAATGATATTCTTTAAATCGGCCTTATCATCCACATTGCCAGGGCGATGCATTGTGAGGAGGGCATAGCTATTCTTTTTCAGTTTCAGTTTCTTTAAGATTTTAGAGTTCTTTGCCTGAGCCCTGAATCGTAGTAAGGAATCGATCATCACATTGCCAACATAGAAGATTCGATTCGGTTCAACACCTTCTTTTAACAGATTATCATTTGCTTGGGGTTCGGTTGTGAATAGTAAATCGGATAAGGCATCGGTGAGTTTGCGATTGATCTCCTCGGGCATACGCCAGTCAAAACTGCGCAGACCCGCCTCGATGTGGGCAATTAAGGGTTGATAAACTTTTCGTAGACAGCGATACTTTGCCGCACTCAGGGCACAGGCAAGGGTGGAGTTGACATCGCCAACCACCATTATCAAATTCGGCTCTTCCTTCATCAGTATCTTCTCAAATTCGGTCATTATTCTTGCAGTCTGGATACTATGGCTTGCGGAGCCGACTCCGAGATGGAATGTTGGTCTTGGTAGTTTCAGGTCATCAAAGAAGACCTTTGATAGATTCTTGTCATAGTGCTGACCGGTGTGGATGAGGAGTGTTTCTATCTCAGGGTATTTCTTGAATTCCTGATAGATTGGTGCAGCCTTCATAAAATTTGGTCGGGCACCGACAACGATGATTATTTTATACTTCAATTTTCTTCTCCTTTACGCGGCGCAAACTCGATGTAGACCTGGGTCTTTTTTCCTGCAATGAACGGAGGAGAAATTTTCTTTCCCTGGAAACGATGCTCGAGCATTGTATCCTTTTCTGGCTGACGACCTCTTCCTGTTGCCACCTTTATGATTGTACCGGTGGAATCGATGATCGCCCGCACAACCTTATTCTCAGAGAATAAGATTGCCCGGCTCTCTTTCTCTAAATTATCAGCCTCTGTCTGGGTGACCGCGGTTTTTCTTTCTGTCACCCTGGCCAGAGCGGGTGCAGAAGGTAGGTAAAGAACCGGCATCTGGGGTTTAACCGATTCCTCACGACCGCCCCGTAAGGTCTTTGTTGCAGGATAGGGAATGAGGTCATTGAGCCCGGCAACCCTTTTCTGCTGGGTGGTGTTGAGCAAGATGATTATGAGTAATAGACCGACAAATGCAGGCGCCAGGATTGGAAACAAACGGAAGGAAAGGTGGCGTCTTTTCTTTCTTATTCGTTTAATAATATGTTCGTTAAGAGCGAAGACAATGTCTCAAGTTCATACCGACATTTTCTGCATCGGCTGAGATGCTTCTCTACTTTTATCCGTTCTTCTTCGTTCAGTTCGTTATCAAGATAGCCGGTTAAAAGCTCTTCTGGTAGTTCACATTTCATCGATGCCCCCCAGTGCTTTTAAAATTTCTTTTAATCTCTTTCGAGCCCGCGCCAGCCTTGACATTACTGTTCCTTTTGGAATTTCAAGAATTTGGCTGATTTCGTCATACGAGCATTCCTGTTCAACCCGTAGATTGATAATGATGCGATATTCATCAGGAAGTTGGGCGATTGCCTGATTTATCTTTTCTTTTAATAATTTGCTTTCCGTCATCCTCACCGGATCGGTTTTCCTATCCATCAGACGATTCTCATATTGGCTGAGTGAATCAGCCTTCTGCCCTTTTCTCTTTTTCAAAAAATTTAGTGCATTATTAATTGCAATTCGACATATCCAGGGAAAGAATTTCTTTTCAGTGCTAAATCTATCAATCGCTCGATAGGCCTTGATAAATGCCTCCTCAACCAGATCCTCCGCATCATCCCGATTATAGACCATTCGATACATCATCTTATATAGAGGCAATTTATAGCGGGCAATCAAGGGATTGAATGCATCACAATCACCTGCCTGCACACGCTTAATCAATTCCTCATCATTCTCTAAATTATTATACACCGGATGCTATCTTTTATTCCATCCGATAATCTTCTCTGCTATTT
>MUKB01000077.1 GCA_002049785.1 Caldifarciminota bacterium 4484_100 | reverse complement strand
GACCAGATTTCAATGAAACCACGGGCCGATTGGAATTCAAACTGGTCGAATGAGGAGTAGGTAACGAATTCCTTCTGATAGAGGCTGTTCTTTGAATCCCGGCCAATTATTATTACATTACCTTTGTATAATTTTATTTTGACCTTACCACTGACCGTCTCCTGTGTTGCATTGACGAATTGATTGAGTGCCTGGAACAGGGGAGAGAACCAGCGGCCGTCATATACCAGTTCTGAAAAAAGGTTTTCAATGAACGGTTTGAAACTCAGAACATCCCGTGTTAAGACCATCTTTTCCAGGTCATAGTGTGCGGCGAGCAGAATAGCCGCAGCTGGTGTTTCATAGACCTCACGGGATTTGAGTCCGATGATTCGTGATTCTATATGGTCAATTCTGCCGACCCCGTGCAGTCCACCGATACGATTCAATTCAGTGATTAAATTGGCCAAATCCATTGATTTGCCGTTCAGTCGGCACGGTTTTCCGGATTCGAATTCAATCTCTAAGTAGGCGTTATAATTCGGTGCCTTCAGGGGTGAGTTTGTCCAGGCAAAGGCAGATTCTGGTGGTTCATTATCGGCGTCCTCCAGGGGGCCGCATTCGATGCTTCGGCCCCACAAGTTTTCATCAATTGAATAAATATTCAATTGGTGGTCGATCGGTATATCGTGCTCTTTGGCATAGGCGAGTTCATAATCGCGATTGAGGCCGAATTCACGCACCGGTGCCAGAAGCTCGATTTGCGGATCGAGGCAGGCGATGGCGGTCTCAAAACGCACCTGGTCATTTCCCTTACCGGTGCAACCATGGGCGATGGTTTCTGCTCCGTATTGATGGGCAATATCAACCAGATGTTTTGCAATGAGGGGACGTGCCAATGCAGTTGCCAGGGGATAAGATTTTTCATATACGGCATTGGCTTTTATCGCAGGCAGGATATAGTGCTCGGCAAATTCATCACGGGCATCGATAACGATTGATTCAACCGCACCGATTGCCAATGCTTTCTCTTTTATCGCAGTAATGTTCTCCTTCTGTCCCACATCCACAACCACTGCAATAACCTCGGCATTGTATTTTTCCTTTATCAGTTTAATCAAAACCGAGGTATCAAGGCCACCGGAGTAGCCCAGCACAACTTTTTTCATAATGCACCTCCATAATTATTAATAAATTATGCATAATTATACATAAGATTTATAGATTGTCAAGGGGTATCGTGCCTGAGTCCTGTGCTGAGGTATTTCAGTATAGGTTCAGCATCCTTGGTTTTTCTGGTTTGTC
This sequence comes from Caldifarciminota bacterium 4484_100, assembly GCA_002049785.1. GTDB lineage: Bacteria > Hydrothermota > Tepidihabitantia > SM23-42 > SM23-42 > 4484-100. The sequence goes on along the minus strand of MUKB01000077.1, from coordinate 7,405 downwards.
TTGTTTTTCTCGTTTCTCTGGTTTTTTTTGTTTGTCAACAACTCAATATTTTATCAAGTATCGAGCATCAAGTGTAAGATAACCAGAATGCCATTACAGTTAGACCTACAAACCATACGGAAAAAGATGTTTTTAATCTTTATTCTATGAAATGTCTTGCAGTGCCGTAGAGAACGCATATAATATTCGATCAGGAGGTTACTCTTACCAGACCTCAGTGGCCAATGCCTATAATGCAGTTCCCCATCCCAAAAAGTCTTGAAATTACATTGCATTTCGCTATTTCGCCAATTGGCGAAATAACGAAAGCCTGGAGATGAATCATCTGTGGTGCGTATATGAAGGGTGGAGGTTGGTTATCGGTTTCGATTATCCGAATCTTGCCTTATTGAATGTTTTTAGGAGTTTTTTTACATTTCCTGGTTTGTCAACTACAACTAAAATTGTGTCGTCACCTGCAACGGTTCCTAAGATATTTTTGAAATTTGCCTTATCGATCACCTTGGCAACCCCCTGGGCATCGCCAGGAAGGGTTATGATGAGTATGAGATTGCCAGTATGTCTTATATCCTGGACAAAATTTTTAAATTTATTACGGAAGTTAGCCATAGTGATTGTTTGAGAATCGATTGCAAGATTATAACAGGGAGGACCCAGGCCCCGGGCTGTTTTTATTACGCCAATCTCTCTGAGGTCCCGGGAGATGGTTGGTTGATTAATATTATAATAACCCAGTTTACGGAGTTCCTGGAGTAATTGGAATTGGGTGGAGATCTTCTTTTCCGTAATTATGCGTCGTATTAAGTCCTGACGCTGTTGTTTATTCAACGGCATAAAGTATCATACCATAAAATGGGCTTTTTGTCAACACACATTATGATGATTGATTGACATCTGTTGCTAACTGGATATAATTTAACATCGCCAGCGTAGCTCAGGTGGTAGAGCAGCGGTTTCGTAAACCGCAGGTCAGCAGTTCGAATCTGCTCGCTGGCTTTGTGAGAAGACTCTGGAAGCTATAAGATGCGCATAGACTTTTGCCGAACCATAAATTCCCTGGAAAAGAAGTCCCTCTCCATAAAGGAAATTGGCATTTTAATCTTTTCTTTTATCATCATCAGAAATATTCTGGAGGGGATATTGGAAAGAGGCCACCTTTTGGGGCTCCATCCCTATCCTTACCGCTCGATACTCATAAATTTTGTCCATTTTCCGCTCTTCTATACGGCGATATTTATGAGCCTTCTGGTTATTCTTTATTCTTTGACAGACGCTGGGGATGAAAACCGCGTTCATAAATTCTACAGGATTGCAACGATACTGGCCAAACTATTCGGGATAATCCTCATCCCGCCTCTGGTCGATTTTATCGTCTCCACAGGTGAGGGATATAGACTTACATATATAATTCAAACACCTGAGATTTTTGATTTTATATTATCTTCATTGAACCCCTTCGACTCAACACCCGGTGTCTCAGTGGGTATGAAGTGTGAGATATATCTTGCTTTGATTCTGATTTTTATTTATCTCATTATAAAATGTAAGAATGTTTTGATTTCTGGACTGGGGGTTGTGATTACTTATTTTACACTCCTTTTTCTGGGATTTTTACCCCTGCTGGTTGCACGAATTTTCGGCCTTGGGTTTTCTGAATTTTATTCAAATGGCGGTATACTTTATTTCGATACCCAGAAATTCGCCGGCATATTTTTTATTTTTTGTATCATTCTTGTTTCTATATCAGGATTTATCTTCTTCCCCGAGAAGTTTAAAAGAATTTATCGGACTGAATTATTCAATCTTATGCTATTATTGTTTTTGGTGGTTGGATTTTTATATGGGCTAAGACTGTTTTTGAATGTTAAACCAGATTTTTTAGAACCGCCTGATTATCTTTCCCTGCCGATTCTTTTAATCGCAGGTTTTATGGGTCTGCGTATTGGACCGGAAAGATATCGATTTTATACAGTCGTTATCGGTCTGGTGGGCATATTTATTATCTCTTATTATGCATTTATCTGTTTTCTGGGCGCGGTTCTCGCAATTGAACTGGGAAGGCGATACGGTGGAGCCTTCCGTGTGTTTGGCGGTATATGCGCGGTCTTCTTTGCCTTCCTTTCAGGCTTTTCTGTCTTCACTGCAGAAAGGGCATTTCCTGCATTGATTTCCACCCCGATGCCGAGGGGTCTAAGGCTAAAAAGTTCCTGGTCAGAGACGGAAATAAAATTGATTGAGATTGAAAATAGTCTGACAAATAAGGAATGGTCCAAGATCAATGCAATCTTCAAGACCCGCCCCCATCTCCTTTCGCCATCAAGGATGGTTTATCTTGAAGGGATATCCAGAATGCGTCAAAGACAGATGGGTGAAGCCCAGCTTCTAATCAAGGGGGCGATACGATTGGGCTATCGCAGTCTTGATGGGTATCTGACCCTGGCCGGGCTTTATTATCAAACTCACCGGTTTGGACAGGCATTGGAGATATATAAGGGATTGTTTGAAAATGGTGAGCAGGACACACGGGTTTATAAGGGGCTTGCAGGAACATATTTTCAACTCCAGAATTACCGAAGGTCCATTTACTTTTATAAAAAGGTTATTGAACAGGGAGATATGAGTCCATCAATCTATAATAATCTCGGCGTAGCATATCTTAAGCTTGGAGACTATGCCCAGGCGCGGAATAATTTCTTGAAGGCGCTCAGTTTAGAACCTCAATTTTTAGAGGCAAAGAAAAATCTTCAGCTTATTCCTTAAATTACTATTTATCAACAAAGAGGTCCTGCTGGGATAACTTTGCCCTTTTCAGTTTTCTAACACTGAAGACCTCTCCCTCTTCAAAGTCACGCAGTACCTGTTTTGCCCTTTTAATCACGGAGTCTGGAAGTCCGGCAAGTCGGGCAACATGAATGCCATAGGACTGGTCTGATGGCCCAGGGCTTATCTTACGCAGGAATATTATCTCATCACTCCATTCCTTGACCAGAAAGTTGTAGTTCTTCACACCGTCCAGAAAATCTTCGATTCTGGTGAGCTCATGAAAGTGTGTGGCAAAAAGGGTGCGGGGTTTTTTATGCTGGTGAAGATACTCGACTACAGACCAGGCCAGGGCCAGGCCATCATAGGTGGATGTTCCCCTTCCCACTTCGTCCAGAATCACAAGACTCTTTTCCGTAACATTGTTTAAAATATTAGCGGTCTCGGCCATCTCCGCAAGGAAGGTGCTCACGCCCCTTGAGATGTCATCGCTTGCCCCGATGCGGCTGAAAATTTTGTCGACAATCCCGATGCGGGCCTCACGCGCGGGGACAAAGCTTCCCACCTGTGCCATTATGACAATGAGTGCAACCTGGCGGAGATAGGTAGATTTACCCGCCATATTCGGGCCGGTGATGATTAAAATCTGATTTTTGTTCCGATTAAGTTCAGTATCATTGGGAACGAATGAGCCCTTCTCGAGTAATTTTTCTACAACCGGATGTCTGCCTTCAATTATGGAAATATGATTGTTGGTATTTACTTCAGGCCTTGAATAGTTATTTATTACGGCATTATGGGCAAACGCCTGGAGCATATCGAGTTGTGCCAATGCCTTTGTAGTATCAAGAATTTCATTACTCTTTTCCGAAATTTCATCTCTCAATCCGACATAAATTTCGTATTCTATCTTTTTGATATCCTCTTCAGCGGTCAAGATTTTCTGCTCAAACTCTTTCAATTCTGTAGTATAAAACCTCTCAGCATTACTCAGGGTCTGTTTTCTTATATAGTCATCCGGGACTAAATGGAGGTTCGGTTTTGTGACCTCAATGTAATACCCAAATACTGAATTGTATGAGACCTTTAATGATGCGATACCGGTCCGTTCTTTTTGCTGTTTCTCGAATTTTAATAACCAGTTCTTACCGCCGCGTGCGATTTCAAGGAGTTTATCAAGCTCCGGAGAATATCCCTTTTTAATAATGCCACCCTGATCCAGGGTTGCGGGTGGTTCAGGCACTATTACCTCCTCAATCCGTTTCACAAGGTCGTCGAAGTTATCTATTTTTTTGTGAATCATCTGGAGCAGTTCACATTCACAATTTTCAATCAATCCCTTGATATGGGGATAGGTCTTCAACGATTCTTTAAGGGATATCATTTCGCGCGGTAGTATTCTTTTGCAGGCGAGGCGTGCGGTGATTCTCTCAACATCGTGCAGGTTCTCCAATATTCCCCTCAACTCCTCCCTCAGGAATTCCTTTACCTTCAGTTCGTCCACTGCCTGGAGTCTTGCCTCGATTAACTCCGGTTTTGTAAGGGGCTCGAGCAGTTCCCTCCGGAGTAATCTCTTACCGAAGGCGGTTAGACAGGCGTCCATTATTGAGAAGAGCGTTCGCTCGGTGCCACCATGAATATTTTCTACGAGTTCCAGGTTTTTTCTGGTGGTTGCATCAATGTATAATACATCCCGTGGTTCAAACAGGGAGATTCTATTTATATGGGTCAGTGTTGTCTTCTGATTTTCTGACAGATAATATAAAAGCGCTCCTGCAGCAGCGATCCCCAGCTTCTTGTTTTCGATACCGAAACCATTTAAGTTGATGACCTTGAAATGGTCGGTCAATTTCTTGTAGGCAATTTCATAGATGAAGTGGTAGCCGTCAAGATATGTCCTGGGAATATCTATCTCCAGTTGAATTCCCTCAGGCGCAATGATCTCCCGTGTCTCCTTCCTCAAAATTGCCTCTTTTAATTGTTCCGGTTCAATCTCACCGCAGGAAAATTCTCCACTCGTTAAATCACAGAATGCAATGCCGAATCGCTTCTTATCCGGGACGCAGGATGCAATGAATTGCGATCTTTTTTCCTCGAGCAGGGATGGCCTCAATATTGTTCCCGGGGTAATTACCTCCACGACATCCCGGGCAACAAGTTTTTTACCTTTGGTCGCAGGCTCAAGTTGTTCACATATTGCAACCTTGAATCCTGCCTTCACCAATTTTGAAATATAACTTTCACTGGCTTTAATCGGAATCCCTGCCAAGGGTACCTTTATTCCCCGGGAAATTGTCTTTGCAGTCAAAACAATGCCCAGATAATTACTGGCGATGCGTGCATCATCATAATAGAATTCGTAGAAATCACCCACCCTGAATAAGAGCAGGGTGTCTTTATATTGGTTCTTTATCTTTTGATACTGCTCAAGGAGCGGAGTTAGATGCATAAAAATTCGCGGTTGATTTCTGTGGACGAGAAGTTTACAGGCTCAGTAGCCCTTGACCACATTCCCCTTTATTCCCAGTGAATCGAGTTTCCGGGAAAATTGTTTTGCTTCTTCAACAGTGTTGAATTTTCCTACCCAGACCCGATGATATGTTTTACCCAGAACCAGGGCCTTCACAACCCTGACCTCAAATCCCTTTTTTCTAATTTTCTCTGCATATCTTTTAGCATTCTCTTTTTTAATATAAGAACCGACCTGCACTGTGTAGTATTCCTCGGCTGGTATTTCGCCGGCAATCACATCCTTTGCCCTTTCACTCCAGATTGATTCTGGATACTTCTCTCTCAGTTCGGCAAATATTTCCTTTCCCTTTTTTTCTTTGTCTGTGTTCATATATGCGATTCCAAGCCAGAAGAGGAGTTCGTCTTTGAAGTCCACATCAGAGAATTTTTCAAGGATTGTATTTAAGGTCGTGATTGCATTTTGATAATCATTTCGGGCGATGTAATACTTTGCAATCTCCAGATATGATAATCCGACAAAACGGGACTGGGGATAATCGTTGATGACCTTGTTATAATTTTCGATATCGTAAATTTTTTCTTTAATCGTATCATCATCGATCATCAATCTGAGCAGGCTCAGTTTCGGCACCACGGTTTCCGGATAGGCTTCACCGAGCTTTTGATAAATATCCTTTGCCGATTCGATGTCATTCTTTTTCTCATATAAATTTGCCAGGGCAAAACCGACGGAAAAATTCTTTGGGCTTTTATTGTAGATTCTTTCATAAATCGAGATAATATCGTCAAATTCTCCAAGTTCAAAATAGACCTTCTCAAATCTTGGTATTATCATAAAGGCATAGTCAGGATGGAATTCCATAATTTTGAGATAATATTCACGGGCCTTTTTCAATTCGCCCTTGTTTTCAAAATAGTTGGCAGTGTAGTAGAGTGTGGTTAGAGAGTTCGGGTCAATCTTCGACGCCCGATTTAAGAGATTGAGCGCTTCCTTTTCAGAATCCTGGTCATCCTGGGATAGGCCTTCCAGTATCTTATTTGCGAGCGAGGCATAATAGAATGCCTGCCGCTTTTTTTCCTTCGGCTTAAAATTCTTGTCTTCATAGATTGTGATGCAGTCTTTAAAGTTGCCCATATCTTCATAAATTCTTAAAATCATCTTGAGGGCGAACGGGTCATTTTTGTCAATCTTCAGAATTTCTTTGAGGTATGATACCGCCTTGAGTGGACGGTGGGCTTCGAGCAGGTCTTGAACCAAGGCATAGTATATCCTTTTCTCTTCTGATTTTTTCAGGGTGGGACGGACGGTGAGGGATTGATGGATCTGGATTGCCCTGGGGATGTCACCCATTTTGCGGTAGAGATTGCCCAAACGAATATAAGGGTCGATAAGGTCACTTGAGACACTCACTGTTTCTTTCAATTTTTTCAAGGCAAGTTCTTTATTGTTATCGAGCAGGGCGGTGAGGGCCTCAAGATAGGGGTTGTATCCGCTGATCTTTTCCTTTCTGCGGTAGAAATAGAGGTAAAGGACCAGGGCGATAAGAGCAACAATAATGATTATGAGGGTGGTCATTTTTCCTCCTCGATGGGAAGATTTCTCAGGGCATCCAGTTCTTTCTTCAAATTTCTGTTTTCTTTTTTGACCCGCCGCAGATTTGTCCTCAGGACAATCTCATCGGCAAGGGCAAAGACCAGGATGAAGATCATCCCTGCAATGAATGCATAGAAACAGATAATAGATAGAGAGAGGTCATAGAACTTCTGGCCGAAGATATCAAGGTCCACCCTGGTCTGGGCTCCTTCTTAATCATATTCAGATTATAATTTTTGTCAATAGATATGAATTCTGAAATTTTTATAAATTCCCATTTCAACAATCTTTTTGGCGGACCAGATGGTGGTCTGGTTTATCTGGTTTTTCTCGTTTTTCTGGTTTTTCTGGTTTTTCTCGTTTTTCTGGTTTTTCTCGTTTCTCTGGTTTCTCTCGTTTTTCTGGTTTCTCTGGTTTAATTCCGAAAGGGTTTTCTGTTTTTTTCCTGATTTGTTGACAATGGAAATAGAATCGCTATAATAACATAGAGGAACAGAGAATGAAGGCGATGATTCTGGAGAAGATTACTCAATTAAAAGATAACCCTGAACCCTTGAGATTGGTTGAACTTCCCATACC
>MUKB01000076.1 GCA_002049785.1 Caldifarciminota bacterium 4484_100 | reverse complement strand
TATAATAACATAGAGGAACAGAGAATGAAGGCGATGATTCTGGAGAAGATTACTCAATTAAAAGATAACCCTGAACCCTTGAGATTGGTTGAACTTCCCATACCAGAACCTGGGCAGGGAGAGGTGTTGCTCAAGGTTTTGGCCTGCGGTGTATGCCATACCGAACTTGATGAGATTGAAGGACGAACCCCACCTTCTGAGTTGCCCAGGGTGCTGGGGCATGAGGTTGTGGGCAGGGTTGAGAAGTTGGGCCCTGGTGCGGAAAGGTTCCGCATCGGTGATCGCGTGGGTGTTGCCTGGTTCTATTCGAGCTGTGGCAGGTGTGAATTCTGTAAAAGGGGCAATGAAAATCTCTGTCCGGAATTTCGGGCGACAGGCAGGGATGCGGATGGCGGATACGCAGAATTTATGAAGGTTCCAGAACAGTCTGCCTATTCGATCCCTGATATCTTTACCGACCTGGAGGCGGCACCACTGCTCTGTGCCGGGGTGGTGGGTTATCGTGCGTTGAAGCTGACCGGACTCTGTGATGGAGAGACGATTGGGTTATTCGGTTTTGGTGCCTCAGCACATATTATTATTCAGGTGATCAAATATAAGTTTCCCCAATGTAGGGTTTATGTCTTCACCCGGCCCGGCCAGACCGAGCATCAGAATCTGGCAAAGAGACTGGGCGCGGACTGGGTTGGAGCAACCGGAGAGAACCCACCGGATAAACTGCATCGCGCAATCGATTTCACTCCTGCCTGGAATCCGGTGGTTCAGGGTATGAGAATTTTGAGACCAGGGGGTAGGCTTGTAATAAATGCAATCAGAAAAGAACCCCGGGATAAGGAAAGACTTCTTGACCTCGATTATGGCACAGATATCTGGTGTGAGAAAGAGTTGAAGAGCACAGCAAATGTTACGCGTAAGGATGCACAGGATTTTTTACCACTTGCAGCAGAGATTCCAATCAGGCCTGAGGTCCAGGTCTTTTCACTGCAGGATGCAAATCGGGCCCTCATCCTGCTGAAGCAGGGTAAAATTCAGGGGGCAGGGGTATTGAAAATTTAAGTGAGATGGGTATTGTGCCCATCAACTAAGTGAAAGGGGTGTAATATGGTAGTAATTGGAGAGAAATTTCCTTCAATTGAGGTCAAAACGACCCACGGGGCTATAAAACTACCAGATGATTTTGCAGGAAAGTGGTTTGTGCTATTCAGCCATCCGGGCGATTTTACACCGGTTTGCACAACCGAGTTCTACGCGATGCAGATCCGATTGAAACAGTTCAAGGAACTCGGGGCTGAAGTATTGGGTTTGAGTATCGACCAGGTATTTGCTCATCTCAAATGGGCTGAGTGGATAAAGGATAATCTGAAGGTCGAAATTGAATTTCCCATAATCGCAGATGATCGCGGGTTGTTAGCGGAAACCCTCGGGATGATTCCTCAGGGAGGTTCAAATACCGCCCGGGCAGTATTTATCGTCGACCCGAATGGAACAATAAGGGCGATTGTATATTATCCTGCTGAGGTAGGAAGGGATTGGGATGAGATTTTGCGGGCACTCAAAGCCCTACAAATCAATACCAAGCACAAAGTTGCCCTTCCCCATAAATGGCCCAATAATGAGTTGATAAAGGACCGGGTGATTATTCCACCTGCAGGCACGACCCAGCAGATAGAGGACCGAAAGGCCAGGCAGAAGGCAGGTGAGATTGAGTGCTATGACTGGTGGCTCTGCCATAAGAAATTGGAGGAATAAGCGAGAGTTCTGTTCAACATATCCTCGGGCCTTTTAGCATATATTGTATGGCTTCAAAAGTCCTGATTACAAGAAGATTGCCGGGAAAGGCAATGGAACTTCTGGAACAACATTTTGATTTGACGGTTAATCCAGAAGATCAGAATCTTACCCACGAAGAGATTGTTCAGCAGATCAGAGATATGGACGGTTTGGTCTGTATGCTCAGTGATGAGATTGATTCAGATGTCATAAATGCAGGTAAGAGATTGAAGATAATTGCCAATTATGCGGTTGGATATAATAACATTTCACTTGAGTCGGCAACCAGGAGAAGGATTGCAGTGACCAATACACCCGGTGTCCTTACTGAAACCACCGCGGATTTGACATTTGGTCTGATTCTCTGTAGCACACGGAGGATTGTTGAGGCGGATAAGTTCCTGAGGGAAGGGAAGTTTAAGGGCTGGTCTCCTTCACTGTTTCTGGGAACCGATGTCTATGGAAAGGTGCTGGGGATTATCGGGTTGGGCAGGATCGGCCGTGCAGTGGCACGACGTGCCCGCGGATTCAATATAAAGGTTCTCTATTACGAGCCGGTCCGACTCTCAAATGATATTGAAAAGCAACTTGGAGTCGATTACTCTCCGCTTGATGAATTATTGAAGAAGGCAGATATTGTTACACTCCATACCCCACTTACTCCATCCACTTTTCATCTGATAAAAGAGAGGGAACTTTCTTTGATGAAGCGGAGTGCCTATTTGATAAATGTAGCAAGGGGACCGATTGTCGATGAGTCTGCCCTTATCAGGGCATTGAAGAGTAAGGAAATTGCGGGTTGTGCCTTAGATGTATATGAGTTTGAGCCTGAAGTGAGTAAGGAGTTGATTTCTCTGCCCAATACGGTTCTTGTTCCACATATCGGTTCTGCATCGAAGGAGACACGGGAACGGATGGCGATGATGGTTGCGGAGAATGTAATATCAGTTTTAATAAAAGATCAACCACCACCTAATCTGGTTAACCACGAAATTTATCGTTGAAACTTCTTGTTGCTCCGAATAGTTTTAAGGAAACATTATCCGCCCAGGATGTAGCCCGCGTTATTGGTCAGGGTCTGAAACGGGCTGACCCCTCTTTCTGTATTACTGAACTTCCCCTTGCCGATGGAGGTAAGGGGACCGCTGATGTCATCACCCAAGCCCTGAACGGAAGGTTGGGACCGCTGATGTCATCAACCAAGCCCTGAACGGAAGGTTTGTAAGGCTGAAGGTTTGTGGACCCCTGGGTAAGAAGGTCCAGGTGAAATATGGTATAATACCGGAAAAGAAGATCGCGGTGCTGGAACTTGCCTCGGCTGCAGGGCTGGAATTGATTCCCCTTAAGATGAGAAACCCTTTGATTACAACTACCAGGGGTGTGGGTGAGATGATTATTGATGCGCTAAATAAAGGTTTCAAAAGAATTATTCTCGGTATCGGTGATAGTGCTACAATCGACTGTGGTATCGGTGCCCTGTCCATTTTGGGAGTGAAGTTTCTGGATTGTGATGGCAAGGAGATTGAGAAGAATTGCCAGGGGCTCTTGAAACTGGCAGAGGTTGATGACTCGGAATTATGCGAAGAGATAAAGGATATTAAATTGCTTGTTGGTGCGGATGTAAGTAATATTCTGACCGGCAGGGACGGGGCGGTCGTCTATGCACGCCAGAAAGGTGCAGACAGGAAGACAATTCCGGTTATCAAAAAGGCACTGAGGAATTTTCAAAGGGTGGTGTTGAAGCGGTATGGAGTTGACCTTGATACGATTCCCGGTTCTGGTGCGGCCGGAGGAATTGGTGGGGCGTTGAAGGCCATTCTGGGTGCTAAGCTGGTTCCTGGATTTGAATTGATTAGAAAGTATATTAAAATTGAAAAGCAGATAAAAGAGAATGAACTTGTGATTACCGGTGAAGGGAGGGTTGACCAACAGACCTTTGCGGGTAAGGCGATTGGTCAGGTTCTCAACATCGCTCAGCGGTTTAATCGCCCGGTTGTTCTTGTTGCAGGTAGTTTTGTTTCAGGTATGAAAGAGCTCTCAGGTCCTGCAGTGAAAGAGATGTATAGTATCAAAAGGGCTGGAGAGCGTATCCCGAGTCCTGATGTTACAGCACGGCGATTGGTCCGGTTCGGATATGAACTGGGCCTGAGGATTCGTAAAGGGTTACTCTAAGTTGTAGAAGACCAGTCCGGAGATTAACTTCGGATAGAAGTCAGTTGACTTCTGGGGCATCCTTTCTCGGTTCTGGGCAACATCCCTTACCTGCGTGGGACGGGTGGGATTCATAAGGAAACAGAATTGAAATTTTCCTGAGTCGACCTGCCTCATCGTATCTTCGATACCCCTTTCATATCGGATAAGTTCTTCGGTCTGTTCTGGCTTGATTCCGAGTATCTTTTCTATCATTACTGTGTGAAGAATTGCGACATCAAGGTTTTGATAACTTTCACTCCGTTCAGGCAAGAGTTGCTTCATCGTATCCAGAGATTTCAGCTTCAGGATATAGGCGGTCTCCTGACTGTAGAAGCCGAATGTATGGACCCGGGCTTCAGCAAGCTGCTGGGCAATATTCTTTCGGTCGGTCTTTTTGATATCAAAATATTCTGAAGTTTTCTTTAGAAATGTTCCCAGATTGAAATCTTCAACCTTTTTTATCAGACGATGAGTGGGAAGGATAACAAGACCTTTATCTTCGATATTCACTAAGGCAACAAGTTTGTAGCATGCAGGGTGTTCCGGGTCCTTTACCCTTAGTTCCCTTAAGTAGTTCAGGGCGGTTTCGTAGCGGTGATGTCCATCCGCAATCACGAAGATTGAGTCTTCCAGGCGCTTGGCAATTTTATCCTGTATTTTGGGATCGGTGGCACACCATAGTTTGTGTTCAACCTGGTCGTCATCCTTAATATCAATGAGCGGTTCCTCTTGATAGTATTTTTCAAGAAGTTTATTTATGTAATTTTTTTCATCGATGTAGAGCAGGAATACCGGTTCCAGGTCCTTTTTTGTAATACGCAAGAGGTTGAGGCGGTCTTCTTTTGGTTTGCTCAGGGTGCGTTCATGGGGGAGTATGTTTTTTCCCAGTTCTTCAAGCTTTATCAGACAGATGAACGCCTTTCTTGTATATTCATTCCCCAGCACTGAGAATTTCTGAATATAGGGGTAGATCGCGGGTTCTTCTTCCTGGATGAATATCTTGTTTCTCTGCCATTGTTCGATATATTTCCTCGCCTCGTTATATTCTTTACGCCGATTGTGTCCATTGGTGTATTTGGTAAGAACCAGGCGGACAAAGTTGTATGGACTCTTTGTTTTGTAGAAGATGTCCATTTCATCAGTAATCTGGTCATAGGGAAGACAGACAACATCACCGAGTTCCTCAATCTTTTCTGGATTGTATCTAATTCCTTTAAATGGTTTTATTACAGGCATACTATTCCTCTCAGGCCTTTAATATTTCTTTTACCTTTTCAGCAATCTGAACACCGGCACGGGTCTGGCCTTCTTTTGTCTGGGCTCCGATATGTGGGGTGGCAATCACCTGCTCCAGTTCGAAGAGTTTATTCTCCTTTGCCGGTTCTTTCTCATAGACATCAATTCCCGCAATTCGAACCTTGCCATCTGTAATCGCCTGGTAGAGGGCTTCTTCATCCACGACCCCACCCCGGGCGCAGTTTATTATGACCACATCCTGCTTCATCTTTTCAAACGCCGATTTGTCCAGAATATGGGTTGTCTCTTCGGTCTTCGGGATATGCAGGGAGATATAATCAGAATCTTTCAACAGGGTATCCAGTTCCACCAGCTGGGCATATTCACTCGTCTTGACATAGGGGTCGTAGGCAAGCACCTCCATTCCCAGGGCCTGGGCACGTTTTGCCAGTTCAGTTCCGATTCTGCCCAATCCGATAATTCCCAGTTTCTTTCCGTAGAGTTCAAAACCCTTGAATTTCTTCTTTTCCCATTTTCCTGCCTTGGTGGAATTTGAAGCCTGGGGGATACGTCGTGCTGCTGAGAGCATCATACCTAAGGCGAGTTCAGCCACGGATATTGAGGTGGCGGTTGGCGTGTTCACGACCTTGATACCTTTCTCCTGGGCAGCCTGAAGGTCGATGTTGTCCAGTCCGATCCCGGCACGGCCAATGACCCGTAGATTCTTTGCCGCTTCGATTACCTTACGGGTGACCTTTGTAGCACTGCGCACGATGATTCCATTATACTCAGGTATTATTTCAGCAAGCTCATCAGGTGAGAGTCCGGTCTTCTCCACGACCTCAAATCCCGCATCTTTTAGTATCTTTATTCCCTGCTCGGCAATGGGGTCGGAGATCAGGATTTTCATACTTCCTCCTTTTTATAATCCAAGTATTTCATCTATATTCTTTATCAGTTCCTCAATTTCGCTGAGCGTGAGGTCGCCCATATGGGCGATTCTGAATGTCTCCTCTTTCAACTTTCCGTAACCGTTTGAGATTGCAAATCCCCTTTTACCCAATTCTTTATTTAAATCCGCGACCTTTATATTTCTGGTATTCTTTATGCAGGTTACAGTAACCGATTCATAACCAGGTTCGGCGAAGAGTGCGAAATTTTTCTTTGCCCATTCCTGGACATACTGAGCCATCTTCAGATGTCTCTGATACCTGTTTTCCATTCCCTCTTGTTTGATGCGGTCCAGTTGTTTATCCAGTGCGTACATCAATGTAATCGCCGGGGTGGTAGGTGTCTGCCCTTTTTTGTCGAAGTAGTCTTTTATTCCGACAAAATCGGCATAATGGCCTCGTCCGGTTACACCCTTTGCCTTTTCTAATGCCTGGTTACTGATTATACCGACAGCAAGCCCAGGGGGCAGGGCAAATGCCTTCTGGGATGAGGTGAGGCAGACATCAATTCCGCATTCTGTTATGTCAATCTTGTCACCCATCAGTGAACTGACAGTATCAACGAGGAGCAGGGTATCGGGATAGTTTTTGAGCATCGCCCCAATCTCTTCAATTGGAGCACGCACTCCGGTCGAGGTCTCATTCTGAACCACGGTCACCGCCTCATACTTTTTCGCCTTCAGCTTTTCTTCAATCATTTCGGGTTTTATCGCCCGGCCCCAGTCCACAGTAATCGCATCTGCATTCTTATCACACTTCTGGGCGATCTTATACCAGCGGTCGCCAAAGGCGCCGCTGACGCAACAGAGGACATCTTTTTTTACACAGTTGCGTATTGCTGCTTCCATCAGGGCGGTTCCAGAGGCGGTAAGGACCATAACAAAGTTGTCGGTCTTTAATAGCTCTTTTAACTTATTTATTATCCCGGTATAGAGCTCGGTAAATGCACCCATCCGATGTCCGATCAGGGGTTTTGCCTGGGCATCGAGAACCTCCTGTCGCACCTCGGTCGGTCCGGGGATGAATAATTTTTTATGCATCTTTCCTCCTTGGATCTGTTATTATGGATGACACCCAAAATTTAAAAAATTGACATTCGGGTATGATATTATCCCTGAATCTTTTCAAGGTATCGGGCATAGGTTTATTCCTTACTCTTTTTCTTTGATTATCTTGAGCCAGACCTCGCGGGTCCTCGGTCCATCAAACTCACACAAATAGACTCCCTGCCAGGTCCCGAAGGCGAGTTTACCGTCTTCGATAAATAGGGTGCGTGAAGAACCTACAATTGCAGATTTTATATGGGCGTCGGCATTTCCCTCGGTATGGGCATAGCCGGCGTTATGGGGAATAAGTTTTGATAGGGTATCAGTTATATCGGATTGGACTGAGGGGTCATAATTTTCATTAACGGTTACTGCCGCGGTTGTATGGGGGCAGAAGATATGGATAATACCCTGTTTTACTTTATGCTTTTTTATGAGTGTTTGAATTTCTTTGGTGATATCAATCAGTTGACACCTTTGGTGGGTGCTGACTTTCAACTTTTCTAACATAGCTTATTATATTTATTTATTTCTTTTTGTCAACAACACGGTTTTTTCGTTTTTCTGGTTTATCTCGTTTTTCTGGTTTCTCTGGTTTGTCTGGTTTTTCAATGACTTAGTAACATAATGACTCAATGACTAAATCTTTTTATCCAGAATCAAGAATCCAGTATCAATCCTTCAATTCCGAAATCCGAAATGTCATCCAAGAGGAGTCAGTTTTATCATATCTTGACAATCTTGAGATTTTTATTATAATAAAATAGATTAAAAGATGCGGTTTTAGTTCTTGATGGATGTGAAAAAAGGACAAGTTGGGAAAAGACGGCGCGGCTAAAGAGATAATAAGCATTAAAACGAGGAAAAGATGAAGGTCTTAAGGTCTTTTATCCTGACCGGTGCCTGGGTCATTCTGCTATGGGGGGGGTATACGATTGACTATTCTCCAGCAGAATTCTCTTTTTATAAAGAGAAGGGTTATGACCGGATAAAGACGCCGAGGTTTGAGCTTTGTGGTGAGCCCGGCACACCTGAGTTGCCGGCAGTATATCTTAATTACATCATTCCACCCGATGCAAAAGCAGAATCGATAATCATCTCCCAATCTCATTTAGTTCAGATCCCTGGTAAATATTTAATCTTTCCTGCCCAGCCACCTTCACCCATTGGTGAAACCTTGCCCTGGGTCCCCCCGGATACGTTAATTTACAATTCGGACAGTCTCTTTCCTGGTAGATTTATCAGAATAACCGATGTCGGGATAATGGATGGTGCCCGGATAGTGACGGTTGAGTTCAGGCCCTTGCGGTATCGTCCCAAGACCGGGCGGTTGTATATTGTACGTCAGGTTCAGTTTGAGTTTGTTTTTGGTCCGAATAGTCTTCCTGAATTGAGGCCTCAGGTTCGGGGCAGGTATGAGCAGATGGTTTATGATGTGGCGATAAGGGAGGTTGTGGAGAATGATTATGAGGTTTCTGCGTATTATCAAAAGCCAGTAATTGTTGAGGAGAATCAGCTTGGTTCAATAAGTCCGTTCCCAACTGCGCCTGCAGTGATTATTGCCCCGGATGAGTTTCATTCGGCATTTCAGGTTTATGCTGATTGGATGACCGACCAGGGGATACGCACGGCTTTGATTTCGCCTCAGACCATCTATGGCTATTTTA
>MUKB01000007.1 GCA_002049785.1 Caldifarciminota bacterium 4484_100 | reverse complement strand
GGCTCCCATTGCACCTGGCAATAGCCAAATGTCGCTATCAGCCAAATTCCACAAAATAACCTCCAGAGAAACATACAGGCCCAATCCATTATTTACCTCTGCCTTATTATCGCAATATTTTGCAAAATGTCAAGGGTCTGATTTATCTGGTTTTTCTAGTTTGTCTGGTTTCTCTGGTTTTTCTCGTTTTTCTGGTTTGTCTGGTTGAAAATATTGAATTGAGATTCTGAAACGAGTTCAGAATGACATTTCTTTAATTCCGAAATGGTGTTCTAGTTTTTTAATCACTTTTAACTTTTGCCTTTTTCCTTTTAACTTAATTTTGAGACCCTGAAACAAGTTCAGGGTGACAATGAAAGAAACAATACTGAGATTCCTCAGCACAGGGTTCAGAATGACTTACGATTGACCAATGACATAATGACTAATGTTTTTTAAATGACTTAATTACTCAATGACTATCGGTGTTTCAATGACTCAGTAACTCAATGACTAACGGATTTCCCAGCATCTCTGAATAAATAGAATACTATTCTACAGGGCTTTTGAAAAAGTGGAGAGGACTCAGGACGGTCATAGCTTGACAAAAATCATTATCTAAATATAATTAGGCTGGAGTTGAGATGAGTTGGTATGCAGCCTATACTAAATGCAACCACGAACGGGTGGTCAAAAAGCTGTTGAGCGATAAAGGGCTCAACACATTCTTACCCCAGATTATTGTACCCAGCCGGCGCAAAGACCGAAAGATTCTTATCAAAAGGCCACTTTTTAGAAACTACCTCTTCGTTGAAATAGATGAACTCCAGGAGAATTGGATAAAGGTCTATCGCACTCCAGGGCTTGCAAAGATCTGCGGCAATGGAAGGCCGATGCCGATTCCGGATGAGGATATCGAATCGATACGAATCTTTGTCAATAGTGATCGAAATCTCTACCCCCTGCCATTTCTGACCGTAGGTTCAAGGGTCCAGGTCATCTCCGGACCTCTGGCCGGGGCAATCGGCATCCTATTGAAAGAAGACCATAAACGCAGGAGATTAGTTGTCTCAATAGAGTTGATGGGACAATCCGTTGCCACCACACTCTATGATGATGAGGTAAAACCATATTAAGGTCCGGAATAGAGTTATAACCAGATGAAGGAGGCATAATGGAATTTACAAAGGCATTAAATTATTGGAGTTGCCAGAGGGATGCATTTTATAGCTGGTATGACCATCTATCAATTTCTAAAAAATTATTTCTCTGTCTGGCAGTGGCTGGTATCTGCGGGGCATCGGCACAGATAAGGATTCCCCTACCATTTACACCCGTGCCCATAACCGGCCAGGTATTTGTTGTCCTTCTCAGTGGTATAATTTTGAACGGCTTATTTGGTGGTATCAGTATGTTGTTCTATCTTGTCTTGGGGGTTGTCGGTCTACCCTGGTTTGCAGGCGGTCAGAGTGGATTCGGCCCAACCACTGGATATATCATCGGTTTCATCCCGGCGTCACTCTATATAGGTCTTTTAACTGAGAGGCTCAACCAGAGACCAGGACTCTTGAATCTCCTGGGGATGATAATGCCTGCGGTATTAATCATATATCTATTCGGTGCTACCTATCTCGGTTTTTTTATGAAACTCGGTTTCAGGACAACCCTGAGCTTAGCAGTATTTCCATTCATCCCGGTCGACCTGTTCAAGGCCCTGGTCGTTGTCTTGATTGCCAAGCCCCTGTTTTCAGAAAAAAGAATAACTTGACACCCCTGAAATAATCGGTAAAATAATTATATGATCGAAGATTACCATTTTGGCGAAGTTAAGGTTTCTGGTCAGCGCTATCAGAGTGATATAATCATATATCCGGATCACATCGATGATCACTGGTGGCGTAAACAGGGACATCGTCTGGAACTGGAGGATATAAAAGAGGTGGTTGAGATGAGACCCGATGTTATCGTCATCGGCACCGGCAATTTTGGTCTGATGCAGGTCGAAAAAAATACCTTGGAGCAGTTGAGAAAAATGAATATCCAGGTGATTATCTTGCCCACAGCCAAGGCCTGTCAGGAATATAATAAAATTTATTCCCAGAAAAAGGTTGTTGCCTGTCTACATCTAACCTGTTAATGATTGAATTTTTAAAATTTTTTTTATTGGGAGTAATAATTATGGCACAAAATTGTGAAGCAAAGGAGTATCGGGAATCGATCCATGCAGGGACCTGGTATCCCGGAAAAAAAGCAGAGCTCGAAAAGATGCTCCAGACATTCTTGAAGAATGCGCGAATGAACGCCCGGGGTAAAATCCTGGGATTAATATGTCCACATGCTGGGTATATCTATTCCGGACCCGTAGCTGCATTCTCATATAAGTTACTCTTAGAACAGGATTTTGATGATGTCATCGTTATTGGACCCAGTCATCACTATGGATTTTATGGTGCATCTGTAGACACGATGGCAGGTAGGATTACCCCCTTAGGAAAGGTAGATTACGATTTGGAACTTGCCCGCAAGATTATCAAAACAGATGAAAATATCAATTACCGGGCTGAGGCACATCAACAAGAACATTCGACCGAAATTCAGGTTCCATTTTTGCAAAAGGTGTTGAAAGGGTTTCAACTGGTAGAGATTGTAATGGGGTCTCAGGATTATTCCACCTGTCAACTCCTTGCCGAGGCCATTGTCAAGGCGGTGGGGAAGAAAAAGGTCCTTATTGTTGCCAGTTCTGATCTATCCCATTATCACCAACAAAAGATCGCCGAAAAACTGGACAACCTCGTTGCGGATGCAGTAAACAGATATGATCCTGAATTGTTGTTCCGACGTCTAAGCCAGGATAGTTGTGAGGCCTGTGGTGGTGGTCCAATTATAACCGCAATGCTTATAACAAAAGAGCTTGGTGCAAATAAAGGAAAGGTTCTCACCTATGCGACAAGCGGTGACATAACTGGGGACTATTCCCAGGTGGTCGGATATCTTGCTGGTGCATTCTTTATAGAGGAGAAAAGCAACATCGGGGTCGAGCTTGGTTTCAGTCCTGAAGAGAAGAGGTTACTCAAGGAGATTGCAAAGAAGTCGATCCAGGCCGCGGTTCAGGGTAAACCCTCACCTCAATTTAAGGAGATTCCTGAAAAGTTGAAAGAAAATTATGGGGTCTTTGTCACGATAAATCGACACGGTCAATTACGCGGTTGTATCGGCCATATCATCGGGGATCAACCTCTATACCTCTCCTGTGCCCAGATGGCAAAGGCAGCCGCGCTTGAGGACCCAAGGTTTCCGCCGGTAAGTAAAGAAGAACTTCCCGAACTGGAGATTGAAATTTCAGTGCTGACCCCATTACAAAGGGTCAAGGATTTTAATGAAATAAAGATCGGCCGGGACGGACTTTTGATCCGTAAGGGTGTTTACAGTGGGCTCTTGTTGCCTCAGGTTGCTGTGGAATATGGTTGGAATGTCCAGGAATTTCTTGAACAGACCTGCCATAAGGCGGGTCTGCCTTCAGATGCCTACAAATCAAAGGAGGCCGAGATCTATAAATTCTCTGCCGAGGTCTTTTGATGATACAGAATGGAAAAAGAAAAAATCTTTATTGACCCATATGATGATTTAGGTTACGCAAAACTCGATCTCCATCGTGAAAAGAGAAAAGGGTTTCCTGAAGTAGTATTCTGCGAAGGCAAAACCGAATCTCAGATTCTGAAAATCGCGGCCCGATTTACACAGGTAAGCACAAGAATTATGTTCACAAGGGTAGGTACCAAACTTGCCCAGGCACTTAAGAAGAGATATAAAAAGGGCCATTACTATGAAGATGCACGGGTCTTCTTTATTGGCTCTAAAAAAAGGGGAAAGGGTCTAATCACGGTGCTGACCGGAGGCACCGCAGACATCCCGGTGGCTGAAGAGGCGGCGGTTACAGCTGAGATTATGGGGAGTAAAGTAGAACGTATTTACGATGTCGGGGTTGCTGGACTCCATCGGATACTGGCTTTTCGTAAAAAGGTTCAAAAAGCCCGGGTGTTAATTGTGGTTGCAGGTATGGATGGGGTCCTGGCCTCGGTTGCCGGTGGTCTCTTTTCCAAACCGATCATTGCGGTTCCTACAAGTATCGGTTACGGGCTAAGTCTTAAAGGCATCGCTCCGCTTTTAACTATGCTCAACTCCTGTGCTCCAGGGGTTGCTGTGGTCAACATTGATAATGGGTTCGGTGCTGGATATATTGCATCAATAATCAATCATCTATGAAGGTTCTCTATTTCGACCCTATTCTCGGTGCCAGTGGAGATATGCTCCTTGCTGCACTCATCGACCTTGGCGTCAAAAAAGGATATCTCGTAAAGAACCTCAGCTTCATACCGGGTTTTGAGATGAAGGTCGGTTCAGTAATGCAAAGCGGTGTGCGTGCACGAAGTGTCCGATTCGTAATAAAAAAGAAGGTCGGTGAGAAGAGATTCATTCCCTTAATCAAAAAGAGCCAGCTACCTGAATCACTGAAAATGCAGGTAATTGCGATAATTGAACGTATCTTTGAGGTGGAAAAGAGGGTGCACTGTACCCAGCATCTCCATCTCCATGAGTTGGGAGATACCGACACCTTACTCGATATTACCGGTGTTGTTCTGGCCCTTGATGCACTCAGGGTTGACAGGGTCTATTCTCGAGCGGTCAAGGCAGGAACCGGATTGATTAAAACCGCAGAAGGTAATATGCCCGCATTCAACTTTGCCACTGCACTTCTCCTTAAAAACTTTCCGGTGCAGTTCCTGCCAATTCCGGCTGAACTGACCACACCCACCGGAGCGGTAATCCTCAGTTCGTTGGCGAAACCGACCGAGGAACTGATGCTTTCCCGAATTGTCAAGGTCGGATTGGGTGCTGGAACCCATAAGATCGAAGGCTATCCCAATCTATTAAGGGTTTTTCTCGGTGAAATTGATGAATCTATCCACGATGATTGCTGGATAATTGAGACCAATATTGATGATATGAACCCTCAGGACTTTGAATTGATATTCGAGAAGTTGTATCAGGCGGGTGCCTTAGAGGTATTTTTGACTCCGACAATTATGAAACACTCACGGCCCGGGGTTCTGCTTACGGTCCTTGTTCAGGACAATTATACAAGGATAGCAGATATTATATTCGAACATACAACCACAATCGGTCTGAGGATAAGGAGAACCCAGCGATTAAAGTTGAAGCGAGAAATCAAAAAGGTCTCTACCCCTTTTGGTAGAATTCAGATAAAGATGATAACCCATAAAGGTAAGAGACGATATGCATTTGAATACCAGGATCTGAAGCGGCTCAGCCAGCAGAAGAACCTTCCGCTCAGGGCCTTAAGACAAAGGCTCTCTGCATATCTGAATAAAAATATATGAGCCTCAAGGAAAAAGGGATAAACGAATTCACCCGGGATTTGTCTAAATATCGAGCCCTCAGCGATGAGGAACTTGTCAAATTGGTGCAGGCTGGAGAGGTGCGCCCATTTGATGAGCTTGTGCGTCGAAATGAGGTTCGGATTCATGATTTATGCTACAGGATGCTCAGGAATTATGATGATGCTAAGGATATGGCACAGGAGACATTTATCAAGGCTTATCGGAAAATCAAAAAGTTTGACGGTAAGTCAAAATTCTCCACCTGGCTCTATCGGATTGCAGTGAATAACTGTTTGAATTTTTTGAAACGGCAGCGGCCGACCGAGCAGATCTTTGAAGAGATTACAAGTCTGGGAAAGGACGACCCGGTTGAACGTTATCGAGCAAAGAGGTTGAAGAATATGATATATGAGGCGGTGGCAAAGTTACCCACTGTGCAGAAAGCTGTTTTCACCTTGAGAACCCTTGAGGATATGCCCTACAAAGAGATAAGCGAGATTCTAAAGAAACCGATCAGCACAATAAAGGTGAATCACCATCTGGCAATCAAAAATTTAAGAAACTATCTTAAGAGTAAGGTATGAACTGTTTAGAGGCGCAGGATAAAATTATCGACCTTGTGCTGGGTGAAATATCGCCTTTAGAAAAACAGCAGTTGCAGGAGCATCTTGAGCATTGTCCGCTCTGTTATGAAGAGTTCAAATTTCTCAATGACTGTATTCAGATCTGCATTGCAGAAAAGGCTGAAACCTGCAAATGTCAGTTCCAGGAGACCTACTGGGATGAGTTTATCTATACTGTCCATGAAAGGGTCATTCAGGAGAAGACAACTCCGAGATTTCCCTTAAGGGTTGTCCTCCCGATTGCTGCATCAGCCTTAGCAGCAATCGGGATCAGCTACTTCCTGTTTTTCCGGCCCGGCCCAGAGCAGACTGTAAAGAAATTCGCCCCCACCTATGAGAACGACACATATGATGAGGTCTATGACCTCACCCCTGAGGAACAGCAGGAATTTATCAAGATGATAAATCAGCGGTATGGTGATCAGTAAATATTACTACAGTAGTGATTTTATTATCTTCACTACCGATTCGGCATCTAATGAATATGTCTTATAAAGGTCATCCGGCTTATCTGAACCACCATATTCAGAAATACCGATTTTAAATAGTCTTGTATTCAAACCTTCCTCAGCAATTATCTGAGCAATAATACTACCCAGACCCGATTCAATAATATGGTCCTCATAGGTAATTATCAAACCTGTCTTTGATGCCTCGATGATACACTCTTTATCAATGTCAAGCGGAGCTGAGACATTGTAGATTTGAGGAACTACGCCTCCCCTGCTTAACTCCTCCCATACCTTCACCGCCTGATTAAGCATCGGTCCGAGGGTAAATATTGCCATATCTTTACCGGGCCTGACCAGGTCCACTTTTCCATATTCAAATTGATAACTTCTATCGAAGAAAATTTTATTGTCTTCGGTCTTTATGATGGGCAACTTTGTCCTGCCTACGCCCACCACAAAATTTCCGGGTTGATTGAGAATATATCGGACAATATGTCCGACCTGATTCGGATCTCCAGGGATGATTAATTTAAATCCAAAAAGATTTCTTAGTATACCTATGTAGTCAATACAGTGATGGGTCTTACCATCCGGGCCAACATTCAAACCCAAATGGGTTGCAAATATCTTTAAATTTGTGTGATTGATATCATTCAGGCGCAATTGATTATAGACCTCATCAATGCCAAAGACACCAAAATCCCCCCAGATGGTGATAACACCATTAACTGATAGGGCACCCGCAACAGTAGCTGTATTATGTTCGCTCACGCCGGTTTCGAAAAAGCGGGAGGGCAAAATTTTCGCAAATTTATGGGTTCTGACCGACTCGGTCAGGTCACAGTCGAATACCGCAATGGGCACAGATGGATTGAGCTGTGCCACCCCTTCCAAAATGTCACCAAATACATTTCTGGGATGTATCGTATCTGTATAAATGGGAATTTCTCCAAGTTTTATATTGGGTGGTAATATCCTCTTCTTCTTTAACTTTTTAAACCGTTTTTTGTCTCGAAGGGCAAACAGTTGATCGAGGTTGTCTTCTACACCCAGTTCCTTAAGGGCCTTTCGACATTCATCTACCTTTAATGGCTTGCCGTGATACTTCCTTTCTCCTTCCATAAATGATACACCCTTACCCATTATCGTTTCGGCAATTATTACATAATGATGGTCGTTATCTGCAAGCGCCTTTCTCAGGGCATCATATATTTCAGAAAAGTCGTGTCCAGATATCTCCAACACCTTCCAGCCATCAGCTAAATAATCATCTTTTATATTCACCGGCATAATCTGTTCCACCCGGCCCGATATCTGAAGATGGTTGTAATCGATAATAACGGTTATATTATTTAAATTAAATTTTGTTGCGAATCTTCTGGCCTCAGCGACCTGTCCCTTGGCCTGCTCAGCATCACTCATTACTACAAAGACATTATAGGGAAGATTATTGAGCCTGGAACTAAGGGCAAATCCACAGCCTGCTGAGAGCCCCTGCCCCAAATTGCCGGTTGACCATTCAACCCCGGGAAGTTCTCTTTCAATATGACCTTCATAAGGGCTATCAATTTTACGAAAGCCGACAAGGAGTTCTTCAAGGTCAAAGAATTTGAGTCGGGCAAGGCAGGAATATAGTCCGGGCGAGGTATGTCCGTGGCTAATTACAATCCTATCCCGGGCAGGATCATCATAATTCTCTGGAGAGATATTGGCAAATGAATAGAGGGTAAGATAGATATCTATTGATGACATCGAACCTCCAGGATGGCCTGAACCCGCAATCGTCGTCATCTTCAAAATATCTCCCCGACAGAGTCGAGCAAGTTCTTCAAGCCTCTTTATTTCTTGAATTGATAGTTCTTTATCAAATGTTCCCATACTATACTATTACAACCTTAAAATCACCTTCAGGGACAGCATAATCACCTCTGATTCTCAGAATGAGATTAAATTTTTTGGCGATGTTGGCTAAGGTATCTGCATAGTGCATACTGAGAAAATCGGCAAGCCGGGGTGAGGTTTGAAGTTCAACCATCTTACCGCGTAGATTTTTTCCGTTCTTTGTAAACCATCGTTCAATATAACCGACCGCGCTCTGGCGTGAGATGGTTCTTCCCCGGCCACGACATACCGGACAGGGTTCACTCAGGGCATAAGTGATACTCGCCCTTGAACGTTCTCTGGTAAATTCGAGCAGTCCAAATTCACTTATCCCGCCAATCTTATATTTTGCCCGGTCTTCTCTTATCAAAGAACGAAATTCTCTTAATAATCTTTCGGTATTCTCTTTCTTCTCCAAATCGATTAAATCTACGACCACCAGCCCTCCAATGTCCCGGAGTCTGAGTTGACGCACGATCTCCCTTAAGGCCTCAAGGTTGGTCGCAAAGGCGAGTCTCTCTGCCTGTTTTTCTTTGGATGACTTGCCGGTATTTACATCAATTGAAACAAGGGCCTCTGTTTGATCAATGACGATATAGCCACCACTGGGTAACCATACCTTTCTTTCCAAAATATTCTTTAACTGGTCTTCAATGTCATAGCGCTGAAAAATCGGAATCGGGTCACTATACAATTTAACCCTCGATCTCATTCGAGGTGAAACTCGTCCAAGGTAACGGATTATCTTACGATATTCTTCCTCGGAATCTACATAGAGGTTACGAATTTCGCTGTTAAAAAGGTCACGCACCGTTTTGATAAGGGCGTCTGGTTCTTGATAGATGAGGGTTGGGGCTGGGGCATTCGCCTTTTCTAAATCCCGTGCCCATTCCCGTTTCAATACCTCAACCTCTTTCTTGATCTCTTCAGGCCTGGCCCGGGCTGCAGCGGTTCTTATAATCAAACCCATCCCTTGTGGTTTTATCTGCTTGGCAATCTTGAACAGGGTATCCCGTTCCCGGCGGTGGCGGATCTTGCGTGAGACCCCAACATTCCTGGCATTGATAAGCAGAACCACATACCTTCCAGGGATTGAAATATAAGAAGTAACCCGTGGGCCCTTTATTCCATAAGAATCCTTGGTCACCTGGACAATTATTTCCTGATTTTCCTTCAGCTTTATCTCTTCAGGACGATACTCCTGTTCCATCTCAACTTCGCTCTCAAATAATTCAGAGAATTCTTCAAAAGGGATTTCATTCAGAGGCAGAAAGCCATTCTTTTCAGCCCCAATATCAACAAATGCTGCCTTCAACCCGGAAATCAGATTGAGCACCTTTGCCTTATAGATGTTTCCCACGCGACTTGTCTGCTCGGCACGTTCTAAATAGAATTCAATCAGTTTACCATTATCAGTTACCGCAATCCTCGTCTCGGTTTCCGAAACATTTACCAAAATCTCTTTCTTCTTCATCTTATCTCCATCGGGCTGTACAATATCCCTTCTTTCTTGATGAACATCGTTGTTCTGGTCACCGGATAGATTTTCACCTGCTCGGTGGAAAGTCCTGTAAGATAGGATAAGAGGTCATAGACATTTATCCCACCTTTACCAAAGTATAGACCACAATTCAATTTTCCATCAGACAAGGAAATCGATTCAATCCCTGAGCTGAGGTTCTTCATACCGCTGCGGGTCTGGATATATACAGGCCTGTCCCGGGAAAATTCTATCGATTGTTTAATCTCACTTTTGGAAATCTTGACTTCATAGAATATGAGATTTATCGAGCTGGAGAGAGATGGAATTTCCGCTGTAATCGCTCGTGTCTCCAAGATTCTGATTCCCGGAGGAAAACAGGCATTCAGTTCCCTTGAAATATTACCAAAATATTCATTTTCCAGGTAGCAGTCGAAATAGTCACCTTTACATATTTGACCCACACTCTTGGGAGGACAGAATGAAACCTTGGGGATTGGTGTATAACCCTGGGTATATTTAATTGGAAGGTTTGACCTTCTCAAGGCACGGTATATGGTGCGTGTAATATCGAGATGTGAGGCATAACGGAACGGTTCGCCAATTGAATATTTAATCCGATAGACTACACCCCGCACCTTTTTTCTTGCAGGCAGATGGCTGCCAAGATATTTTTCTTCTTTAATGTAGTATTTACTCTGAGTGCCATCACAGGCGCCGCACTTGGTACATCTTTTATAAAAACAGTTTTCCGTCGTTATTCCCGCACGGGCTCGATGAAACTCCTTTTGCAGGAATTCACGATTTACTCCGATATCAATAAAATGCCAGGGATAATCGTCCTTTGTCTTGAAATAATCATCTGGGTCGACCCCTGATTTTTCAAATGCCGATTTCCAGCGGTCGAAGTCGAATGACTCACGCCACTGCTCAAATCTCCCACCATTTTTATAAACCTCCTCAATCACCGGGAACAGTTTCTCATCCCCGCGCGAGAGAACCGCTTCAATATATGAAACCTCAGGACTTTGATACTTCACCTCAACCCTGCGCTGGCGTAATTTTTTAATAATTGAGATTTTATGATACAATTCATCAAGTGGGGCAAAGGGGATAATTTCAAATGGTGTATGGGGTTTTGGTATGAATGGACTTATTGCAACTTTTATTGCACCCTTGGGGCAGGCCCGTATGATTTCGTGGATCAACCTGTTTATTTCGGTTATATCATTTTCAGTCTCAAAGGGCAGGCCAATCATAAAATAGAGTTTTACCTGACGCCAACCCAGACGGTAGGCGGTATCTATTGAATGGATTAATCTTTCATTAGAAAAGGGTTTATTTAAACGGTTGCGCAACTGTTCAGTAGCGGTCTCTGGAGCAAAGGTGATACCTGTCTTTTTTATCTCCTTCAAGAGGAGGGCGAGTTCTTCAGTAAAGAGCTCACCGCGCATTGCGGGTAAGGAGATGCTAACCATCCGTTTTTTCAGAATCTCATTCAAACGTCGAATGAGGTTCAAGAGATCAGGATAGTCCAGGATTGAAAAAGAAAGTAATGAGACTTCCTCCCAGCCGGTCTGCCGGATCCCTTTTTCCACCGCCCTCAATATTTCAGACTGAGATCTGAGCCTTAATGGCCGATTCGTATATCCGGCCTGACAGAACCGACATCCCCAGGTGCAACCACGCATAACCTCTATTGCCAGACGGTCATGGGTGATATCACAGATCGGCAGAATGGGTGGATATGGTATATGTTCTTCAGTAAGTTTTTCCAGTACCGCCTTCTTAATCTTCTTATCATAATGGTGACGGGAAGGAACCCAGACCCCTTCAATCTGGGCAATGGCATCGAGCCTCTCTTCTTTTTTATCACGGGGAATCTCTTTCAGAATCTCTCCGATTTTGATTATGGGATATTCACCATCGCCAATCACAAAGAGGTCAAATACCGGAGCAATTGGTGTTGGGCTCAGGGTTGCCGGACCACCGGCCATAATGATGGGATGACTATTATCTCTGGCCTCGGCACGAATAGGAATCTGAGCAAGTTCCAACATATACAATACTGTGGTATAAGAAAGTTCACTCTGCAGGGAGAATCCAAGGAGGTCGAAATCTGAAATCGGTTTCTTTGTCTCCAAGCCATAAAGGGGGACATTCTTCTCTTTCAACATCTCACCAAAATCGGGCCAGGGTGCAAAAACCCTTTCACACTGGATTTCAGGAAATTGGTTCAGAAGATGGTAGATAATCTTTATGCCCAGGTTTGACATCCCCAGTTCATAGACTTCAGGAAAGAGAATACCAACATAGATTTGGGGTTTAGATTTAACGGTAATATTATATTCACCACCGGTATATCGGATCGGTTTTTTTACAAGAGGTAGAATCTCTTCAAATATTTTGTTTTCAGTATTATTCAAATCTTTCAGAAATCGATATCAAACTTTTTTGGCTACAGAAAACTGTAGCCTCGTTCTAAGGCCTGGTCATTAAGACTTAGCTGTTCCTCAGATGCCTTTTTATAGCGGATACGCTGGGCCTTTTTCAGAGTTGCAAGTTGTAATATCCCTGTCTTCTTTGCCAGAACTCCGAGCATAACCATATTCGCGATTCTGCCCTGTCCCAGTTCCTCGGCAATCGCATTTGCCGGGACCGGGATGATTGTAATATCAGATCGCTTCGGCTCAGATTTGATAAGGGTTTTGTTATAGAGAAGCAGTCCATTCGGTTTTAATCGGGGTTCAAATCGAAGGAGTGATGGCTCGTTCATTATTATGAGAACATCAGGTTCAGCAACAATGGGTGACGCAACCGGTGAAGAAGAAATTACAACCGAACAGTTTGCCGTGCCCCCGCGCATCTCTGCACCGTAGGATGGAAAGAATGTCACATGACGGTCTTCAAACATCCCGGCATAGGCGAGGATAATTCCTGAAGAGACAATGCCCTGCCCACCAAAACCCGCAACGATAACTTCCTTGGTCATTTTTCCTCCTTGGCAAGGTTTCTAAATTCACCCAGAGGATAGTATTTACTCATTACCTCACCAATCCATTTTTTCGCCTGAACCGGAGTCATACCCCAACCGGTCGGACACATTGATAGTATCTCCACCAGGGAAAATCCTTTATTATTTATCTGATTCTGGAATGCGGTCTTCAAAGCCTTTTTTGTGCGAATTATATTTTTTGGTGTATTCACTGCACAACGCACTAAGTAGTATGGACCATCAAGTCCAGCGAGAAGTTCACAAACCTTAATCGGATAGCCCTGCTTCACGATATCCCGTCCCTGAACTGAAGTTGTGGACCTCATCCCGGGCAGGGTGGTTGGAGCAAGCTGGCCACCAGTCATTCCGTATATAGCGTTATTGATAAATATTAAGGTTATATTCTCATTCCGAGCTGCGGCATGAACCGTCTCTGCAGTACCGATCGCGGCAAGGTCACCATCTCCCTGATAACTGAAAAGGATGCAATCTGGCCTTGCCCTCTTTATGCCGGTAGCAACTGCTGGACCTCGACCATGGGGGGGTTGAATCATATCACAGTTAAAATACTCATCCGCAAATACTGAACAACCAACCGGTGCGATACCGACCGCCCTTTCACGGATGTTGAGTTCGACGAGCAGTTCAGCAACAAGTCGATGAACAATCCCATGGCCACAGCCTGGGCAGTATCTCTGCTTGACATCGGTCAATCCTGCAGGTCGTCCGAATATGAGTTTCATCGACCACCTCCCATAATCTCCTCGATCTTTTTCAGAACTTCAGGTGGTGTGGGAACCCCACCTCCAGGTCTTCCAAGAAAATGGATTCTGGAACGAAATTGTGTTGCCATCCTCACATCATCAATCATCTGACCACAATTCATCTCCACGACGAGGAAATCTTTGATCCGCTCAGAAAGTTGTGCAACCTTATCTTTGGGGAAAGGCCAGAGCGTGATCGGCCTTAAAAGCCCTACTTTAAGGTTCTTATCCCGGGCCATCTTCATTGCGGCACTCGCAACCCGGGCACAGGTGCCATAGGCGATAATGATTAAACCTGCATCTTTATCATTGAAAGTCTCATATCGTTGTTCATTTTTTATGATTTCCTGATACTTCTTATATCGCTTCCAGTTGAGCTCTTCCAGCTTTCCCGGGCGTAAATCATAAGAGCGGACAACCCTTCTCGGTCTTCCCCGACATCCAGTAAGGGCATAATCCTTCTCTGGCAATTTCCCAGGATCAATTGGCTCAAAGGTGAATTCCACAGGCTCCATCATCTGGCCCAAAAGTCCATCTGCAAGGATCAGGGCTGGATTACGATACTTTTCTGCCAGTTCAAATGCAAGTTTGGGGAATTCAAAGAGTTCCTGTGCAGAGTTTGGGGCCAAGGTGATTGTAAAATAGTCACCATGCCCACCCCCTTTTGTCGCCTGATAATAGTCTGACTGTGCTGGTGCGATATTGCCCAGGCCAGGGCCTCCTCGTACGATATTAATCACCAATACGGGTATGTCTGCACCTGCAATATAAGAGATTCCTTCTTGCATCAGACTTATCCCGGGTGAGGAAGAAGAGGTGGTCGCCCTCACCCCGGCTGCTCCAGCTCCAAAGAGCATATTTATTGCTGCAATTTCACTCTCTGTCTGAAGGAATACACCTCCAACTTCATTCATTCGGATTGACATATATTCTGGAACTTCATTCTGCGGGGTGATGGGATAGCCGGCAAAGAATCGACATCCTGCATATATTATCCCTTCCACCAGGGCGTGATTCCCATACATCAACCTCTTTTCAGCCATTATACCCCCTTATTTATAGACCTCAATTGCAGGTTCAGGACAGGTAATATAACAGTAACCGCAGCCGATGCATTTTTTCATATCCGTCACCATTGCCGGGTGATAACCGCTCGAGTTTATTCGATCTGGAGAAAGGATTAGAATATCAACTGGACAGACACCATCGCAGCATAAACCACAGCCCTTGCAAATTTCTTCCAGAATCTTGACCTCTGGCATCTAATCCTCCTTTCAAAATTTTATCGATAAATAAGCTCCATAAATTGATTATTATATCCAACGGCTCTAAGATATCTTGAACATAATTATATCCATTCCCTGATGAAAGTCAAGCAAACCCAGCGGATGCGCCAGCACATTGTTATCAGGGTGGGTTAGATAAATTGGTTAAGGGGGTATTGAGAAGAGCCGGCTTGCAATATCCGAGAAAATCGGATAAGATTAAACAGGAGGCAAGCCGGCTATGGACTTATCTTACAAGGAATTATATATGATAAATCCTCAAAAAGCAAGACTAAAGATGATTGAGGTTTATCAGCGCGAGAAGAATGTTTCTAAGGT
>MUKB01000075.1 GCA_002049785.1 Caldifarciminota bacterium 4484_100 | reverse complement strand
ACCTCCTTGCTGATGATTTACGACCAAAGGCTTTTACTTTGCCTCAGACAGCGCCTACCTGCCTGAGGCAAGGTTGCCCGCCCTTGTCTCACCAGAAGGATTAACAAATACTCTCGAGAGAGAGAGAGCCCTCTCTCGACATTTTTAAGATAAATCACCATACCTGTCTCCTCTATACCTGTCTTATTATAATAAAAATTTCAAAATTGTCAAGGGTAAAGAACACCATTTCGGATTTCGGAATTGGAAAAGATTTAGTCATTGAGTTATTAGAAAATCGTTAGTCATCGAGTTATTGAGTCATTTTCATAATTAAAGTAAAAAGTAAAAAGGAAAAAGTGATTAAAAAATCAGAAAAACAGGATAAACCAGAGAAACCAGAAAAACCATTTCGGATTTCGGAATTGAAAAAATGTCACCCTGAACTTGTTTCAGGGTCTCAAAATTAAGTTAAAAGTTATTGGAAAAGAATTAAAAAAGAGATGCTGAACCAAGTTCAGCATGACAAAAAAAAACGAGATAAACGAGAGAAACCAGAGAAACGAGAGAAACCAGACAAACCAGAGAAACCAGAGGAACGAGAAAGATGTCATTCTGAACGACGGGGCAGGACGCCTATGGCTGTATTTTCCCCTGCCGCAGGCAGATATGATTCTTCTTGACATATTGCAAATTTTTTATATAATTTCATCCTATGGGGAATTTTATCGACATAATCCTTATCTCAAAGCGCCGTAATTTTCAGCGCAATATAAGGCTTTCCTTCGGATTGGCCGTAGCCGGGGTGGTCATCTTTGTAGTCTTATTTATTTCAACTTTGACCCTTTTTATCTATAATATTCAAAGGACATATTCACACTTTGAACTTCAACAACAGGAAGTGGAGCATGAAAAACTATTAAGAAAACTCGATTCATTGAGGCAATATCTTAAGTACACTGAAGATCGGTTTAACAGTTTTATCGCCCAGGACAATCGGGAACGGACATACTGGCAAATGGCCTATATCCATCCTGATATCTGGTCAATGGGTATTGGTGGTAAGAAGTATAAACCCATCAGTGAATCTATCTCTAATTGTATTAATCGCAGGCTTGATGAGATCTATGAATCCCTCGATATCTTGAAGGGTAAGTGTATGCTGCGTAAGACAAGCCTTGTTCAGTTGTACCAGAAACAGCAGAAGGATTTTCAGCTCTGGTCCCATATACCATCGATTAATCCGGTTCCCGGTCATAGAATCGGCTCTGGATTTGGATATCGCGTTGACCCCATTGATAAGAAGACGATAAGAATGCACTGGGGGGTGGATATTGGTGCACCCAAGGGAACCCTTATCTATGCCACTGCGGACGGGGTTGTATCATATGTGGGCTGGAATCATGGCTATGGATTGATGGTAGATATCGATCATGGATATGGTTTTCGAACCCGATATGCCCATTGTAGCAGTATTCTGGTAAAACCGGGTGACTTTGTTAAAAGGGGTCAGGCAATCGCCCGGGTTGGAGCCACTGGAAGGACGACCTGTTCTCACCTCCATTATGAGGTTCATGTCTCCGGGGTGAAGGTTAATCCTGCAAAGTATATAAGTTTCGCATCGAATATCATCGACTGAGATATTCTTTATAATTTTACTTATTCTCGATCGGATACTCTTTTTTATCGGCCAAAAATCCATTATTATCTTAGTTGAATCTGTAAAGAGATGAATTATATCGGTTTGGTTATACGCCTTTTTATATTATGTCTTTTATTCTCCCAACCCTTTCAGTTCCCAGAGAAGACCCTGATGCCGGCAAAAGAATATGAACTGATTTATCCAACATTTCTGGGCAACTATGAGCGCAATTTTTATGGTTTGGGTATACCTGATACACTTATTCTGCTGTGGAAGAATTATATCGGGGGAGCAGAAACAAGGGTAGGGGGAAAGTTCTACCAGTGGTCAGGCACTGGCTGGCCTGGTCAGCCGACTTTAATCAAAGAAGATAATCATACATTTTTAGTTGTTGGCGGACTCGATCACAGGTTGAGAAAGATCGATGCTGAGACCGGTGAGACTGTCTGGTATTACAGGTTTGATGATGCGATTAAAGGAACCGCCACAATCTTTCTCTATCAGGATAGTTGTGGTGAAAGGCCAATTATATTACAGGGAAGCAGGCGTGGATTGGGAAAGTTCCTTTATAGTAAGGTGGTTCCCAGTTTTCGGGCAATCGACATACAGGGCAAGGAGTTGTGGCGTCTTAATATTGAAAGAACTGAGAGCTACAGCCGGGATGTGGATGCCAGTGCTTTGGTGGTTGATTCTATGATTTTTTTACCGGCTGAAAATGGGATACTTTATGTGATTGACCCATCACTAAATAGAATTGAGAAGAGGGAAGGTATTGTCCAGCCCCGGATAATAAAAAAGATTAGACTCTATAATAATTCAGATGTCATAAGGCACCGGGGCAATCTGGTGGTTGAATCATCACCGGTCTTATTAGGGGACAGGCTCTTCATTGCAGCAGGTTCCGGCCATATTTATGGCATTGATATAGAGAGGCTTGAAATTGTCTGGGATTTTTATGTAGGCTCAGACCTGGATGGAACCATCTCGCTTACTCAGGATTCCTGTCTGATTGTCCCGGTGGAGAAACAGTATATCAGTCAGGGTGGCATATTGAAACTCGATCCCGCTAAAGAACCGGACAGTGCAGTGGTCTGGTTCTTCCCGACCTTGAATAACCAGTTTGCCTTCTGGGAGGGGGGTGTGGTGGGGTCAGTGGGCTTGAATGATTCACTGCTCGTATTCAGGGCCATAGATGGATATTTATATCTGTTGAATCATTATCTGTTAAGGCCGGACACATCAGCCCGGTTGAACAGGAAGAGGTATCCAGTACCCAGGCTTTTGTCAAAAACCTATTTAGGGCCTTCAATCTCAACACCGATCATTATTCAGAAGTATATCATCACTGCAGGCTATGATAATCGGATAATGGTTTTCAGAATCCTCAACTCTGAACAAGGGGTTCAACTCCGACTGATTGATAAATTTCTGTTTGGGGGTTCAATCGAATCTACACCCCTTGTCTGGAAAGGCAGGATATATATCGGATGCCGTGATGGTTATCTATACTGTCTGGGCAGTCCTGATAAGAAAACGAAAGAACCTTGACTTTAAGGAGAATTTTGTTATTCTTATATAACTGGAGGTGCATATGCAAACTTTAATCGTCTTTTTTATATTGGGCATAAGCATACCCAACCCCTTTAAATTGGTGCGTGAGCTTCAGGCTCACAAGGTGTTATATAGAGAAGAAAGAATTAATGACCAATATAGGAGTCCCTGGAACTGGACATTTGTAGGGCCTGAAGGGGGTGAGGTTTTGTGGGCAGTGAGTCATCCCAATTCTAACGGTTCAGCCCTTGCCATTACCATCGGCGATGTCTGGCGGACGACCGATGGAGGTGCAAACTGGGAACTTGTATTGCCTGATATCTGGCCCCAGGCAGGGATGATGTCCACACCTGCAACCGGGATTGTGGTTGATGGCGGTGAACAGGTTTTGATAACCCTTGATGCAGGGCAGAACTGGACACCGGTGCATAACTGCTATGATTTCCAGACCGGAACCTTTGATGTCATTGATACAGTCATCTATTTTGTGGACAGTTTTCCGTTGAGGGTATGGCAGAGTACGAATTCCGGTCTGACCTGGCAGTTGAGAGGGACAATCGACTCATTGGATTATGCAGATGCGATTGCCCATATACCCGGAGCACCGAGCTGGATATGGCTGGTCGGTCACAATAGTTCCAATGATAGTATTGCCTATATCCTCAATTCTCAGGACTACGGCGCTACCTGGACCTTCATTGATACCATTATTGCCTCTGATATCAACGATTTTCAACAGGACCCCTGGGATATCTGGCACACAATGATCTGCACGGATAGAGGTATATATCAGGCCACCTCAGGTACCGGTCCCTGGTCTTTAATGGCCGAGCCCTTTATCTATGGTCTATACCAGCCTGTTGACCTGGAGTTTATCGGAAATGATACGGTCCTTGTATCGAGCGTTTTGAACCCCGGTATATTCATTGGTGTGAATAATTTCGGGATATGGTTTTTTAATCAGGTTGAGAATCGAGAAGTGTGTGGTAAGATGTCTCCTGGTGGTGTGAATACCTTCTATTGTGGAAGTTTAGGGCAGGGGGTATTCAAGTCTACAGATAAGGGACAGACCTGGAGTATTCAGAAAAATAACCTTTACGCCCAGACACTTATCAGCCGCGGTGCAGCAAGTCAGGTTCCTGATTCTACTCTATACTTTGTCGAATTTGGGGGTAATGTTTATCAAACTTCTGATTGGGGTGCAAACTGGGCAGAACTTCAAGATTTTCTTTTTTATGGATCCGCCATTGAGACGGCACCCACCGACCCCAATTTTATAATTGTTTCTGCCTTGAACATTGCGGTTGTCGGAAAGTTATGACCAGGGCGCAACCTGGTCTCCATTATTGGGATATGGTGGTGAGATATCCTACGATAATACACGGAAGCTACTTTACATCGCAGGAGATAATCTTTACCGATATGACCTCAATTCAGGGATTCTGGATAGTCTACAATATTATTCAATAAGTGTTTCGGTTTCCCCAAACGGCAATCTCTATTTTCTCGGCTTGACCGATACCCTGCGAATTGCACGCTCATTTGACGGCGGTAATACTGTGGAGGATGAAATATTCCCCATTGTTTTTTCCCTGGGGGGTCTGGTTGCTGCAGATGGTGGGCTCTTCTGCTACCGCGCATTTCGAGGCTTCTGGGTGAGTAATGATATTACATCTGGGATAATGGATTATCCAGAGGATTTACCCAATGCCCAGACACTCTTTGTGCCTACGCTCATCAGACGAGGGGCTACACCAAAGATTTGCCTTGAGATTGATAAAGAGCTGGAGTTGAAGATTAAGCTTTACGATATCAGCGGGCGAAAAATCAAAGAGATATTTGAAGGTAGAGTCAGACCTGGGCGTCATATTCTTGAATATTCTACTCAGGACCTTTCGTGCGGAATCTACTTTCTCTTTCTCCATTGTGCACAAGGGGATCAGGTTCGTAAACAGGTTATCTTTTAAAATTGGAGAATCAATATGAAAAAAGTTGCTGTCTTGGGTGCTACCGGGCTGGTGGGAGAGACGGTCATCAAGATTCTGGAACAGCGAGACTTTCCGGTAAAGAGACTCTATCCATTTGCATCAGAGAGGAGTGAGGGACGGACCATTGTCTTCAAGGATGAAGAGATTGAGGTCATTTCAGATATCGAAGAGTTTATTGATGATGTTGAATTGGTATTCGGATGTCTTGATGCCGAATTGAGCCAAAAGATTATCCCCAGATTCAAAGATTGTGCAGTTGTTATTGACAATTCAAATGCATTTCGTATGGACCCTGAGGTGCCCCTTGTGGTTCCCGAGGTGAATCCCGAGGCTATAAAGAATCATAAAGGCATTATTGCCAATCCCAACTGTTCAACAATTCAACTGGTTGTTGCCCTGAATCCATTGCATCAGGCATCCCGGATAAGAAAAATCTTTGTTGCTACCTATCAATCAGTCTCAGGTTTAATCTCATTCCCCAGATCGGTGATTTTTTGGAGAACGGTTATACAAAAGAAGAACTCAAGATGTTGAATGAAACACGGAAGATACTCAATGATGATTCAATCCTTGTGAGTGCAACCTGTGTGCGTGTTCCTGTTTATATTGGTCACAGTGAAGCGGTATTTGTAGAATTCGAAAGGCCTTTGAGTGTTGCGGAGGCAGAAGAGTTACTGAAGGATGCCCCGGGTGTGAAATTATTTGATGACAACAGATATCCCATACCTAAGGATGTTGCTGGCAGGGATGAAGTTTTTGTGGGAAGGTTGAGAAAGGATTCTGTTTTTGAAAACGGTATCGCAATGTGGGTGGTCGCAGACAATGTGCGTAAGGGTGCAGCTTTGAATGCGGTGCAGATTGCGGAGATGCTATAGGGTTGCTTGGCCTTGTAGTTTCTTTAGTCTTTATTCTTGTAGCATCCCGTAAGAGCCTACCACTGGCGCTCATCCTGGGTGCAATTATTCTTGGGGTCTTTTCCCTGCCTTTATCTTCGATATTTGAGAAGATATATCTCACTATTACCGACCTTTCCATTATTTTCTTGGCCCTGGCAATGGGTGTGATTCCACTCATCGGCGGGACGATGAAGCATAGTGGACAGATGGATGATCTGGTAAATAATCTACGTATCGGGAGGAAGGGGCTGCTTGCATTATCACCCGCGATAATGGGGTTATTACCGATGCCTGGAGGCGCCCTGCTTTCAGCACCGATTCTGGAAAAAGGGGGTGGAGATGTGCCTGCAGACTTGAAGGTTGCGATAAATGATTGGTTTCGCCATCTTTTTGTGATGATCTACCCTTTAAGTTCCGCACTGATTGCCTCGGCAAAAATTTCAGGTATGAGTGTCTACTCTGCGATGCTCTATCTCTTTCCCACCTTCTTTTTTGCACTATTCCTTGGTTTGGTCTGCTTTATAAGAAGGGTTGAGGGTGATATTGTCTATTCTGATCGCTTTCAACTGAAGAAATTGCTTATTCCCCTGGCTATTATCCTTGTTGCCCCGGTTCTCGATTTTCTGATTAAGAGTTTACATATTCTGCGCATCAAGGAGATTGCTACGCTGTTCGGAGTTTCGATCGCCCTGCTGTGTTCTATTTCATTAAGCCCGAAGAGGCTCGATTTTAAAGAAATATTTAGAGAGATGAAGCCTCTCAATTTTTTCTTTATTATCATTGGAATGTTCCTTTTTCTAAATATCTTTAAATCAACAAATGCGGTATCGCTCATCGCAGCAATTCCGCTGCCCATTACTACGCTCTGTGTTGTGGTCGGATTCCTGCTCGGTTTTGCAACGGGTAGGGTGTTACTTCCAGCTTCGATAATTCTACCGGTTTATTTAACTCAGACCCCAATTACACCCCTTGTCTTTGCGGTAATCTACACCGCAATTTTTTTCGGCTATGTGATTTCACCGGTTCATCCCTGTGTGGGAGTATCACTTATATATTTCAAGGTTTCCTTAAAGAATTTCTTCAGGGTTCTTGCTGTGCCGACCTTTATTATTTTTGCAGTTACCTTCATAATTTCTCTTTTCTTGACATAGATTTTTTGTAGGCTATAATTGATTATGGAGACAGAATGAAACTTGGGGTTGTCAGCGACAGTCATTCCTATATAAAGAATCTCAACCGGGCCGTGGAGGCCCTGAACCGACTTGGTGCGGAGGTTATCATCCATCTGGGTGATAATTATCAGGATATGGAGCAGATTGGCGGAGAAAATTTCTTGCGTGTCCCTGGTGTGTTCAGTGATTATTATCAGGATAAAAATATACCTAATCGGTTGATAAAGGATTTCGCAGGCTGGAGGTTTTTGCTTACACATACCGTCGATTCGCACCCAAATGACCTTCCTGATGATATCCGACCCGAAGAGCTGTTTGCAGAAAATAGGGTTGATGTTGTCCTTTATGGTCATACCCATATCCCTGATATTGAGAAGAAGGGGAATATTATTTTTATCAATCCTGGACATCTACGGGATACGGACAAGAAGGG
This sequence comes from Caldifarciminota bacterium 4484_100, assembly GCA_002049785.1. Taxonomy (GTDB): domain Bacteria; phylum Hydrothermota; class Tepidihabitantia; order SM23-42; family SM23-42; genus 4484-100. The sequence continues at coordinate 8,352 of MUKB01000075.1, read as the reverse complement.
TTTTCCTCCAAGCTTCTGCCTTATTGATGTTACACCTGAAATGCTGAAGGCTGAGATTCATACACTCAATAATTTAGAAATATTTAAAGAGGCAATTTTTGAAAAAAAGTAAGGAGGTTTATTGATGACATTTCTGCTCTGCCTTTTTCTTATTCTGCCCTTCCACCGAATCGGTATTATGGGGGCGATGGATAAGGAACTGAATTTAATCAAACAGAAGATGAAGATTGAAGAGGTGGATACGCTTGCGCAGAAGATATTCACGGTGGGTAGTATAAAAGGTATCCCCTGCGTCTGTGTGCAGGCGGGTGTCGGTAAGGTGAATGCAGCACTGACTGCGGAGATATTGATCCTCAAGTATCAGGTGGATGCGATAATCTTCAGCGGTGTTGCAGGCGGTATCAATCCACAACTGAAGATTGGTGACATTGTGATTTCTGAAAGGGTTCTTCATCATGACTTCGGTCAGATACTTCCTGACCAATTTATTCCAGGAGATACGACTGGATATTCTGCTGACACCGTTCTGATAGAGATTGCATTGAAGGCGGTTAAGGATGTCAAATTTCCTGAGGTTCCAAAGAAGCTCTGCAAAGAAAAAGAGCATTTACCCCGCGTTGTGTTGGGCAGAATTGTCAGCGGCGACCAATTCATATCGAGTGAGAAAAAACGGCAGTGGTTGGCCCAGACATTTCGTGCGGATTGTGTCGAAATGGAGGGCTCGGGTATGGCACAGGTCTGTGCACTTAATAAACTCCCATTTCTGATTATACGCTGTGTCAGTGACCTGGCAAACGAAAAGGCAGAGATTGATTTCCCTGCCTTTGTTGGTTATTCAGCAGAGAATTCAAGCCTTCTGTTATTGAAGATGATTGAATTATTGGGAGAATAGGTAAAGCGGTTGGCGACTATAATATTATTCCTTAAGCAATTTCAGTTTCTCCTGGGCGTTCTTCATATAGCGCCGTAGTTCTTTATAATCGGGGTAGACCGCCTTTACCTTTTTCCACTCTTCAATCGCCTCTTCAATTCTGTTATCTAAGTAACATTCAATACCTTTAAGATAGTGTTGCTCACAATATTTTAATTTTCTCTTTGATAGCTTATACTTTTCTGTTTTTTTAATTACGATTGGTCTTTCTACAGTCAGAGTTTCAACCATACTGACTTCTTTTATCACCACCGGAGGACTGAAATTCACACCGATTGAGAGCCTTGCGGTTTCCTCAATCGTAAGGTCGATATCGATGAAGTCATGGAATTGGACTTCAAACCCACCAACTATCTGACCGGGATGGTAACCGAGCCTCGGTATGATGAGCAGTTCTCCAATTGGCTGTTTCAGACCCAGTAAGATGTGGACGGTTTTGCTACCGCTATGTACCGAGTCTGCGATTTCGAAGATGGTCTGGAGAATCTTCCATTCGTATGAGATTCCGATTCTCATTATACGATCCCGATTCAACAGGTTATTAGCAGAAAAACCGAAACCCAACCTTTTTCTGAACCATATTCCTATATCCAGTAGTGGATCGGTTTCGTGATTGAGTTTTATCAAACCTGTATTGGTTCCAAATGAAAGGGGAAGGTTGAGATGCCGGGAGAAACTCAAACAGTTTCTCTTTTCAGTGGTTTCCTCGAGTTCGTTAAAATAGCTGGAAAATCCGAGGCCATAACCTTTAAACTGGGTTGACAGGTTGAAGAAACTTATTTTACCGATATCCGAGTGTTCGAGATAGAACTCATAATTGCCCAGATGTCCGGTAAAGGCGGGATTTGATAAGGTGAGGCAACCGATCGGTTCTGATACAGTATTGAATGTGTGAGCAATGATTAGAAAGAGCAGCAAATCAGTAGAGACCGCTTATAAATTGATAAAGGGAACGCACCCCGAACCCGGTTCCACCTTTTGGTGTATAGAAACTTTCCTGTTCCGCTATCTCCTTACCTGCGACATCGATATGGAGCCATCTTGTCTTTTCGATGAATTCCTTTAGGAACATCCCTGCAGTAATTGTATGTGCTTTTCTGCCCCCTGAATTCTTGATGTCGGCTACAGGACTTTTTATCTGTTTTGCGTATTCATCGAAAAGCGGTAATTCCCAGAACTTTTCCCCGGTCCATTTAGAAATACCCAATAGACGATTAATCAGCCTTCTGTCATTGCCCATAACCGCTGCGGTTAGGTCGCCGAATGTGATGACACAACCACCGGTAAGGGTGGCGATATCAACAATATACTTTGCCCCGGACTTCTGGGCATAACAGATTGCATCGGCAAGGGTGAGCCGACCTTCGGCATCGGTTGAGATAATTTCAATCGTTTTATTATTCATCGCCTGGACGATATCACCCGGCCTTGATGCGGTCCGTGATGGTAGATTTTCCACTGCGGGGAGAATTGTGAGAAGGTTGGTTTTTACTCCCACGCGCGCTAAGGCAAGGGTTGTTGCCAATACCACCGCGCCGCCAGCCATATCTCCCTTCATTGTCTCCATACCCTTGGCCGGTTTAAGTGATATGCCGCCGGAATCGAAGGTAACAGTTTTGCCAATCAATGCAGTCAGAGGTTTTTTCGAATTTTTTATACGCAAAGTGATAAAGACGGGGTCATTACTGCTTCCCTGGGCAACCGAAAGCAGGGCACCCATACCGAGTTTTTTCAACTCGGGTTTACGCAGGGCCTTTAATTCTATTATGTGAGGTAGTTTGAGACTTTTAATGTATCCCTTTATCCGAAGAAAGAGTTTCTCAGGGGTGAGGTTGTTTGCAGGTTCATTGGTAAGATCCCGGGCAATATTCTGAGATTCGGCAAGGATTTTACCTATATTCAAACTTCTTTCAATTGCCTTTATTCGTCCACGATTCGGTTCGACAAGTGAAAATTCATCAGGTTCAGTGTCTTCAGGTTTATTCTTGTATACCTGAAATTTATAAAAACCAAGCAGGGTGCCTTCTATTATCGTCTGGCTTGCCTGAGGTGAATTGATTCCTTTCAGACCTGTACCATAGATGACGGTTCCCACTTTTTTCGCCTTCAATTTTAACACCATCTTTGCTGCTGCAGCTGAAGCCTTTCTTATCGTATCGAGCTCGAATTTTTCTTTTTTGCCCAGGCCCAGAACCATTATCCTCTTTGTCGGAACTTTTTCAAATGTGTGGAGAACAGTGGTTTCACCCAATTTGCCGGTGAACTCCTTATTGCTGAGCATCTCAGTAATAATCCCCTGAAGTGGTTTGTCCAGAGCTGCGGCTGCTTGTTGAGGTCGTTTTAAACCTTCAAAAAGACCAACAATTAAAATATCACCATCAAAATCGAGTATCGGTTTGTTTAATATTTTTATCTTCATAGTTTTAGTATATACAATTAGACTTAAATGTCAATAATTTATACGCCTGAGTCCTCTCCACTTTTTTCATAGCACCACCAGGACGACATTTCGGATTTGGAAAACATTTAGCCATTAACTCATTGGTTATTGAGTCATTTGAAAAACATTTAGTCATTGAGTCATTAAGTCATTGTGTCATTAAAAAACCGTTAGTCATTAAGTTATTGAGTCATTATGTCATCGGTAAATCGTAAGTCATTCTGAACTTGTTTCAGAATCTCAATTCAATATTTTCAACCAGAAAAACAAGAGAACCCAGATAAACCAGATAAACCAGAAAAACTAGATAAACGAGATAAACCAGAAAACCAGAGATGCTGAACCAATACTGAGATACCTCAGCACAGGATTCAGCATGACGAAAAAAAACAGAAAAATGTAAAAACTCCATTCAGCCCATTCACAGTCTCGGTCTGCGAAGAAGGCAGAGAATAAACTCAACACAACATTTTGAAAAATCAAAACAAAAAGTGGAGAGGAGTCAACCAAAGTTGCCCGTGTATAACCGTGGATCGGAAATGCACTCGCTCCAATAATAACATAGCGCACCCTATTTTCGTTTAATAATCGCAATAGGTTTTCGATTTCCATTTTTAATCAAAATTTCTTTTATCTGATTTGACCAGTAAAACATCATTTTGAATCGCTCCGCAGTTGAGAGGGAGCTCTGAAAATCGAGCTCAAATTGAAGCTTTTATTCTGGGTCGTCTTCTTTTATTTTCAGAATATCTGTTTTTCTTTTCCTCACCATAAATAATTATACCCTGATTTTCGATAAAATCAAGACCAGTTTCGGCTTATGTTGACTTTCTTATCGAGATGTATATAATTTCATTATGGAAAGAAGAGAAGAGAACAGCAAGACCAAATTTCTCGGTTTATCCAGAAGGGCCGAGCAGATGCCGTATTCACCGATCCGGAAACTTGCACCGCTTGCCGATGATGCGAAAAAGCGAGGTGTTGAGGTCTTTCATTTGAATATCGGTCAGCCTGATATCAAGACTCCAAAAGAATTTTTTGATGCAATTATCAGCTATCAAGAGGATGTCTTGAGATATGGGCCGTCAGGTGGTCTACTGGATTTGAGACTGGCGGTGGTTAAATATTATCGGGAACTGGGAATCGATATCGACCTGGATAATGTCTGGATAACAACCGGTGGCAGTGAGGCGATCATCTTTGCAATGATGGCGGTCTGTGATGCTGGTGATGAGATTATTGTCTTTGAACCCTTCTATACAAATTATAATGGTTTTGCAGCGATGGCTAATGTTAAGCTGGTGCCGGTGACTACTAATCTCAGTGAAGAGGAGATGTTTATAATTTATAAACTCTGTAAGGAACACGGACTTTTCTTATTATCGGATGAGGTTTATCGGGAGTTTGTCTATGATGGAAAATCCCAGGTCAGTGCCCTTTCCCTTCCTGAAATTGAGGAACAGGTGATATTGATGGATTCTATCTCCAAACGTTTTTCCGCATGCGGAGCCAGGGTGGGATGTCTTGTTTCGAGGAATAAGAAGATTATGGATGCTTTATTGAGGTTTGGCCAGGCGCGTTTATGCCCACCAACCTTAGAACAGATTGGAGCGGTGGCGGCGTATCGGCATATTGAACAATATATTAAACCGATCATAAAAGAGTATGAAGAGCGCAGGAATTTTCTTTTTGAGCGACTTCGTGAGATCCCTGGTGTTTACGGACATAAACCCGAGGGTGCATTTTATACGGTCTTGAGATTGCCGGTGTCTGATGCCGACCATTTCTGCCAGTGGTTACTCACCGATTTCGAATACAATAAAAAGACGGTTATGCTTGCACCAGCAAATGGTTTCTATTCGAGCCCTGATAAAGGTAAGGATGAGGTGCGTATTGCCTATGTCTTGAATAGGGATGACCTTGCCCAGGCCTTAGAGGTATTGAAAAAGGGCCTTGATGCCTACCGCGTGAAGTAAAGACCTCTGAATGAATTGGGGTGTTCGTCTTCAGAAATTTGGTGTTATTATTGCCTATTGTCTTCCTGTGAAACTGGGTGATTTCATTGCTACGATACTGGGGCTTTTGAGTTATTATATTTTAGTACGGAGAAGGTCTATTATAAAAAAAAATCTTTCTCATATTTTTTATAACCAGAAATTGAATAATCGGGATTTAAAACATTATTGCCGGCGCACATTCATAAACTATGCACGGATTATGCACGATTTCCTGAGGCTTAGATTTATTAAGAGAGAGTTCCTTCTGGATAGTGTTCAACCAAGGGGCCTGGAAAATCTTCATCAGGCCTTGAACTTGGGCCGCGGATGTGTACTGCTCACATTCCATCTGGGAAGCTGGGATTATGCAGGTTCCTATCTTGCGGCTCAGGGGTTTCAAATGAATGCGTTGGTTGAAGAGACCTCCCCTGAGATGTTTGAGTTCTATAATCGACATCGGAGTCGATTCGGTTTGAAACCCTGCCCGTTATCAAGGGCTGGATAGAAGCCCTGGTCAGAAAATACCCGGATCAGTGGTTTGTTTTTCAACCCGAATGGTGTTGATGAGAAGAAAAGATGCGGTTAATAAAGATGTTATTGAGGTGCGGGTGAAAGGTGATTTTGTGCCTCAGTATCAGACCGAGGATGCTGCAGGCTGTGATTTATATGCCTGCTTGAGGGATGATATGATAATTCCACCTGGAAATTTTTGTATAGTCCCAACCGGTATAAGTATTGAACTTCCCAAAGGCTTTGAGGCTCAGGTCAGACCTCGTAGCGGTCTGGCAAAGAATTATGGAATCGGGATTCTTAATGGCCCGGGAACGATCGATGCTGATTATCGTGGTGAGATTAAGGTTATCTTATTTAACTTCGGGAAGAAGCCGTTTCGGATAAAGAATGGGGATCGGATTGCCCAGCTTGTATTCAATCGTGTGGTTCAGGCACAATTTAAGAAGGTGCGGAGATTACGGCGCACCAAAAGAGATACCGGAGGATTTGGACATACAGGAATATGAAGATTCTATTCGTCTCTGATGTATTCTATCCCCATACCGGTGGTGTGCCCGAGCATATCTACTATCTCTGGAAGACATTGAAGAAGATGGGGCAGGAGGTTCGGGTTCTGGCTCCTTCTTACGGGAATAATGCACCCTATACTGAGCGTGATTTTATAAGGTTGGGCCGGGCGATAAAGATTCCAAAGAATAAATCATTTTCAGTCCTGACATTCGGTATCCTCTTGCCCTGGAAGTTGCGCAGGATTTTAGAGCAAGAAAAATTCGATGTCATCCACCTCCATGGACCGGTGGCACCGACATTGCCTTATCTTGCATTGAAATATTCCCGGGCAAAGAATTTTATCACCTTCCATTCAGCCCATGAGGAGAGTCTGGGCTATGTCCTCTGGGAACCGGTCCTGGAGCAGTATTTTCGCAAACTTGATGGTATGATTGCGGTAAGCGAGGTCGCCAGGGATTCGGTTTCGAAGTATTTCCCGGGTAATTATCGAATCATTCCCAATGGTATTGATACCACCCGGTTTCGGCCTGATGTCGAACCGATTCAGGAAATTGAAAAATATTACCCCAGAGAGAATAATTTATTTACTGAATCATAGAGATATGATGAAGGAGATGGGTCAGGCCGGACGTAAAAAAGCCCTTATGTATGATTGGGATATTATTGCGAAGAGGGTGTTCGATTTCTACTGTGAGGTGCTAAATAAGAAGGGCTAAGTTCTGGAACATACTCCGTATCAGGGATTTTTCCATATTTGTATTCTCCCAGACGGTGAGTCAATTTGGTGACAAACTCGATTACATCGCATTGATTGCAATCATCGGCCTTTTTCCTAAGAGACAGGTGCCATTTCTGCTATCCCAGCTCGCAGTATTTATTACCCTGCCGGTTCTAATCTTCGGCCCGGTCGCCGGGGTACTGGTGGATCGGTGGCATAAGAAAAGGGTTATGGTTATCTGTGATACACTGAGGACTGGATGTGCGATAATGATTCCGATTGTCTTTATCCTGACCCATAATATCTATCCGGTATTTGCGGTAGTTTTTTTGATGTTTCTGCTTGGCCTCTTTTTTAATACTGCCCGCAGTGCAATCATACCGAACCTTGTTTCCCGGAAGAGGATTCTTACTGCCAATTCTGTAATAAATTTTATTGGACGGGGTGCAACCTTTTTAGGTATGTTTCTGGGTGGTTTGATTGTGGACTGGCGCTTCTGGAAGGTGAATATCGGGGTGGAGGGATGGACCGCAGCACTCCTGCAGCGAAATCTGTCTCAGGTATGGGATGAATTGAGGCATGCAATCCAGATGATATTGAAGAGTAGAAACCTTGCCTTTGCGATGTCCACGATTTTTTTAATGATTATGGGTGCCAGTGTTATTTATGTGCTGGCGATCCCCACGATTCAGAAGGAGATGGCCTGGGGCACAAGTGGGGTGGGGATTCTTGCCGGGATCGGGGCAATCGGTCTTTTACTTGGTGCCTATCTTACCGGAATCTTTGGCCACCACTTCGACCTTAAATATCTGATGCTCTTCTGTTTTATTGTAATTGGTACGGTTTTAGTTCTATTCCCCTTTGCCCGGCACTTCTGGACATTTGCCATAGGCACATTGATTGCGGGAATCGTTATTTCGCCAATCTTTATCGGCCAGGATACCCTTATCCACCATTATGCTGATGAGTTGATTCGAGGTCGGGTATTTTCCCTGCGTGATTGGATATTGAACGGCTCATTCTTACTCTGGGCACTCTTGATCGGGTTCCTTGCAAATTTCGTAAAGAAGAATCTGCTCTTTGCAATCTTCGGAATTGCAATGGCAGTATTGTCAATTTCTGGTTGGCTGGTGCTGGCCCGTGGTAAAGGCGTTACAGTTTCACCGGATAACACCTAAATTTCAATTAGGTGGAACCTGGAATCGACCGAACCAGTTCGAACGATTTCTGGAGTTCCTTATTA
>MUKB01000074.1 GCA_002049785.1 Caldifarciminota bacterium 4484_100 | reverse complement strand
TAGGCGAGGCGTGTCGCAATTCTTAGATATTCATCGGAATTCAGATTTTTGCTCAATCTTAATGCCCGGTTTAAAAACTGAACCGCCTTCTCATAATTGCCGGCTGAAGAATAGGCCCGACCTAATCCCGCATAGATCGAATATCTTGATTTCCTATAGGGAAGAGCCTTTTTGTAATATTCCACAGCCGTTTCGTTATTACCCATAATCTGATTAATATCTGCAATTTTAATCAAAATCTCTGCACGGTTGATTCCCTTATAATTTAAGAGTAATTTGTAGTATTCAAGCGCGGAATTATAATCATAGATATCCTGAGCTGAAGTTGCGGCAAGGCCGATATATTTCTTCGCTTTCTCCTTAATATTGAGTTTCCTGCACAGCCTTGCCAGGATTGAGGCATAATTTATGTCCTGTGGAGCGATTTTTTCAATTGATTCGATTAATGTCCGGCCAATTTCTTTTTCTTCTTTTTGAGATAAAGATTTCTTCACCACATCGCCAATAATCTGATTTGACAGATATAAGACCCTTTTATTGTTCAAAATACCTTCCCTTAATAGATTGAGGTATTTTATATTTTCCAGTTCGATATTCCCGGCCGCGCCGAAGATATTGTAGAGCACCATAGATTCTACAGGATGGCGTGCAACAGTAAGATATTGGAGCATTGAAAGTCCTTTCTTGCTCAATCGAGCAATCCTCTGACTCAGAATTTCTTCCAGTTGTCGAGGTAGGTTTATTTTTTCCAAGGCCTCGAGATTGAGCTGCCATCGGTTTTTCTGATAATACAGAACACCCTTTTCAAAGATGTGTTTCAGAATTTCATAGATGAAGAGCGGGTTCCCTCCGCTATTTGTGTGAAGCCAGACAATAAAATCTTGGGCTTTTTCCACATCAAACGAGAAGAAGGTCTTCGTAAGCAAATTTTCAATTTCAGTAGTTGTAAATGGTTCCAGGGTGTAGGTCAGAAACCCCATATCCTCTATCTCTTTATTCGGGGTTGAGGTGCCGATTAAAAGGATATTTTTGTTTTCTATCCCGTACCCGATATAACGAAAAAGGGCGAGTTCATATTCAGTAAATTCGGTGAGGTCATCGACCATAATAATGAGCTCCCGGTCTTTGGCAAATTTAATCAGATGCTGGGTGAGCTCCTCAAATATCTGAAACTTTTCTTCTTTATCTTTGGTAATAACTTTTTTACCAATAAAATTTTCTAATGCATTTATAAAATTTATCCCTTCCTGGGAGATATAAAAGAAGACCTGTTTATTCTGATTGAGAAGTCGATATTTCATCTCCTGTAACAATCTTGTCTTCCCGGAACCGACACCACCTTCAATAATCAATGCCTTACCCTTTTTTGTAAACAGTTCATTGAAGAAATCTGGAGCAACAAACCCTGTATTGGGCAGTCTCAGTTTATAAGAGATAGGCTTGGCCTTCTTTTCTGCAAGATAATGGTTTAGGGTCTGATATATCTCAGGAAGAGTGGGTCTCAAGCCCATATCCTCCCAGACCAGGCGGATCAGGATATTCTTAAATTCATCAGGAAGGTTCATCGCTTCAAGCTCAGCGTCGACATATCTTTTCCCTGTTAATATCTCAATAATTATTATGCCGAGTGAATAGAGATCGCTACGCTGGTCAATTCCAATGCCCTTGATAACTTCAGGGGCAAGATAGCCAAATGTCCCTGAGGGTGTGATAATCTGAGATTGCATTGCGGCAAAACCGAAATCGATCAACACCGTGGTCTCACGATTCTCATCGTAAATGATGTGTTCAGGCTTCAGGTCAGAATGAATAAAACCTTTGTTATGGAGGGCGCTCAGGGCATCGATTATTTGAATAATGGCGCGCACAAATTTTTTGGAGAATTTCTTAAAAACCTTATTTATCGGTTTCCCCGGCGTATAACCGAAGATAAAATACGCATTACCATTTCTGGTAACATCATAGTCATATACCGATACAATGTTGGGATGTCTGAATTGACTGAGAATCTGATACTCACGTGCTACAAGTTCATTACACTCCCGGCAATTATTACGGGCAATCTTGAGGCCCAGTGTTCTGCCGCCATTTTCCACCACCTTATAGACGACTGAATAATTGCCCTCACCGAGCTTTTCGATTATATTATACTTTGCGGGAAGGATCAATTCTTTAGTCATAAAGTTAGTGTATGCAACTTTTTAATCTTGTCAATAGAAAAATAGAAATTTGTTTAATTGATTCGACAGAATTTTTAGAATGTCGTTGGAATACTATCTTCCTATAGTTTTGCAGTAATGTAGTAAATTTCTTCAGGAACACCAAGGTCTTCCTATTTTTCTTTATCATCCCTGAAGTTTATGTTTATAACAATCGGCTATGACTTCATAACATACGAATGTCATCCATCCATACCAAACCGCACAGTCCGGGACGGCGTGTTAGTTAATGTTGTAGCCAAGAAACATCCCGTCCTGTAGGAGGCTGGTGAAAATATTCCCTGCAGGCAGATTTGAACAGAAAATTGAAGACACCTATTTTTGCCTCTTGTTTTGTTTTAAATATTCTTTTTTCCCTTCAAGGAATATTCTGTCTTTTTTATCAATTTTCCTGTATCCCTTTTTTAATTCTATCATCGTATCCAGCCCTGCCACGGGAATTTCAACATTATCTATCTTCTCAATATATTTATCTTTATTGGCTACTTCGTAATCAATGTCTGCAATTTTCGTTATCAAATCAACATAATAATCACCAAGGCCAACTCTTACCACCTTATATTCTTTGAGCACCTCCAGGTTTATATCTTCTATCTCGTCTTCCTTTAAGTAAGAGAGCAAAGATTTCTTTAACTTCTCAACATTTTCTTCTGAATCCTTAATAAGAAAATCGATATCGTATGTAGGTCTTTCTAATCCATGAAGAATAACTGCACAACCTCCAATAAGGATATATTTAACTCCATTTTTGTTTAAAACATCGCAGAAAGAAGATAGTTTCTCAAGGGTTATCATTCTTTTTTATCCGCTTTTTCAGATCATTCCGGGCATTTTCAAATGATTTAAAAAGGTAGATACCCGGGGGATATAATACTTTGCTTGCTGGAAGATTAAATCTCTTAATAGATGCCTCAAAGTCTCTCAGAAACTTCGCTACCCTTTCTTTCTGAAATCCCCTTTCCCACATCTCACGATACATATCCAACCTTGCTTCCAAAAATGTTTTATATTTCTTAACGCCCTTCATTTTACTCTTCCAACCTTTAAATATCGTTTTGTTCTTAACTGTAGATAGTTCACCCCAACATAACGAATATTGGTATTCATAGTTTATTATACTTTACAATCTCTTTATAGTCAAGCTTAATTTTAAAAGTTCAGCACTTGACAGGTCAGGCATTAATGAGTAGACTTAATTGCTTGAAGGAGAAATGATGATGAAGGTCGTTGATTTGAGGAGTGATACAGTCACCCTGCCGAGCCCCCAGATGAGGCGGGCGATGTTTGAAGCCGAGCTGGGTGATGATGTCTTTGGTGAAGACCCTACAGTGAATGAGCTGGAGAGGGTCTCAGCGGAACTGATGGGTAAGGAGTCGGCAATGCTTGTGGTGAGTGGAACTATGGGAAACCTCGTATGTATGCTCACCCATTGTCAAAGGGGGGATGAGATAATCCTCGGGGATAAGTCCCATATATTTCTCAATGAGGCGGGTGGAGTCTCGGCACTTGGTGGAATCCATCCCCATACCGTAAAAAATCAGGATGACGGCACAATGAGAATAGAGGATATTGAATCCGCAATCCGGGGTAAAAACCTCCACTGGCCCAGAACCCGGGTAATCTGTTTGGAAAATACGCATAACTACTGTTATGGGGCACCTTTGTCAGTAGAATATATGACTGAGGTCTTCAATCTTGCACGCAGACATAATCTTTTTGTTCATCTTGATGGCGCCAGGCTATTTAATGCCGCGGTGGCCCTGAAACAGGATGTAAAGAAATTTACGCAATATGCAGATTCTGTCACATTCTGTCTCTCAAAGGGCCTTGCTGCACCGGTCGGTTCTGTAGTGTGTGGAGATCGTGATTTCATCGCTGAGGCCCGACGCAATCGTAAGGTACTGGGTGGTGGGATGCGCCAGGCCGGGATTATCGCCGGACCCGGCATCATCAGCATCAAACAGATGGTTACCCGGTTGGCTGAGGATCATAAGAATGCCCGTAGGCTTGCTGAAGGGATTGTGAAGATTCCCGGGCTAAAACTCGATTTAGAAAGGGTGAAGACAAATATTATCTATTTTGAATTGGATATAGACGGGGTTGAACCGGACCAATTTGTAAAGTCTCTTGATAATCAAGGGGTGAGATTCTTACGCACCGGGACGCGCCGGTTTCGTATGGTCACCCATTATGGAATTGAAGAAGAGGATGTCAGTTATGTCCTGGAAAAATTGACTCAAGTAACCAACGAGTTATTCAAAAGATAGACATTTAAAATTTATTGAAAATGGATTACCAGGAACGATTACAGAAATTGAGAAGAGAATCCACAGGGATCGATTGCCTCTTTTTTGTGCCTGGTGTGAACCTATATTATCTCACCGGACTTAAGGTGAGCGGTTCAGAACGTCTTTTCCTGTTTGGAGTCCTTCCATCCGCAAGAACCTTTATGATTGCACCTTCCTTTGAAATAGGGAGGTTCAGGTCAACGATTGAATTGGATACGGTATTTTCTTATCGGGATGATCAGGGTCCACTTTCTGCAATAAAACAGGCATTGAAAAGATATTCAATTAAAAAGATAGGGGTGGAATTCAAGTATATGAAACTCTGGGAACTGGAGTGGTTAAAACAGGCGGTACCAAAGCTGCAGATAATCGATTTGAGTGATACAATAAAAAAGTTACGAATCAGAAAATGTCCAGAAGAGATAAGACAGCTGAGAAAGAGTGCATATATTGCAGACCGTGCAATGGCCCAGGCCCGGAATGAGATTAGACCCGGGGTTACAGAGTCGAGGATAGAAGGGGTAATCAGCGAAGTCGTGAAAAGTAGAAGGGCTGATGGTTTTGCCGCGGTCGCATCAGGCCCAAGGACCGCGCTTCCCCATGCACGAACCACAGATCGCATTATAAGAGAGGGAGACCTTGTCTGGATTGATCTTGTGGTCTATTACAACTCTTATGTTGCAGATATTACGCGGACATTCTTTGTGGGTAGACCAGACCCCCAGCTTCTTGAAGTCTATAAAACTGTAATGATTGCCCAGCGCAGGGCGCGAACTAAAACAGTCCCCGGGATGACCGCAGGTGAGGTCGATACCCTGGCGCGCAGTTATATTGACCAGCAGGGATACAGAGATTATTTTATCCACCGCACCGGACACGGCATCGGGCTTGAGGTCCATGAAGAACCATATATTGTCGAAAATAATCTGGTTAAATTAGAACAGGGAATGGCCTTCACCATTGAACCTGGAATCTACCTTCCGGACCGAGGAGGTGTCAGGATTGAGGATAGTGTAGTAGTTACTGAAGAGGGTGTAGAGAGTCTCACAAAATTTTCCCGGGGTATCAATATAATATAGATGCCCAGGATTAACAGAATATTCCTGAATATTTCATCGTTCCAGACCTTAGCGATGTTCAGGCGCGGTCTCTTCTACAGTTATCTTTCGATATATTTGAGGTTCTATCTCGGCCTGAGTGTAACCGAAACTACTCTCTTTACCACACTCCCGATGGTGTTGAATGTGCTTTTCCAGACCTTTGTCTGGGGCCGGATATCCGACCGATATCAATCCCGCCGCACCCTGATCATTATCGGTGAATTCCTCGCGGCTGTAGGCACATTCTTTGTCTGGTTTTTCCACACCATCCCTGACAATCATCGGGCGGCCGGTTATGTAATTATAATCGGTCTTGCAATAGT
>MUKB01000073.1 GCA_002049785.1 Caldifarciminota bacterium 4484_100 | reverse complement strand
CCTGCTCCATATTCATCTTCAGGGATGATCCCTTCAAAATCAATATATTCAAGGTTATGGTCTTCCACCTGGATTGCAAGCCTTTTAATTCCTGTTTTCAGGGGTGGTTGTTTGGGCACGGCCCAGGATTTCAGTACCTGGTCCAGCTCCAACCTGAGATCATAGTGGAGATGGGTGGCCCAATGTTTATGGACGACAAAGCGCGCTTTTTTCTGCAATTTGCCAGGCCCTTCTGGGATGATATTTGTATGGCTCATTAAAGAACTGAAATGCAGTAAAGAGCAAGGGTTTTGATTCTTGATAATTATTCATCGGATTGAGAAGAATCCCTTGGACCATTTCAACAATTTCTGGATTTCTTCCGTGATAGGGAAATTTAAATATCTTACCGGGTATATAATCGTTGGCAAAGAGGTTATCCCAGATTAGAGGAGGTCTTTTAAGTATATGGGTTATTCGGTCAATATCAGCACAAGTTTAATACCGATTTCTATAATCGATTCTATTTTTTTAATGACTCGGACCAGATTAGCAGATTTAATTGGAGAGAGGGCATAGATAAATTTAATTCCGGAAGTTTGTGCGTATTCATTCAACCGAGAGAGCTTCTCGAGTATGTTTTTGGGGTATGGGATAGTCCATCTCCTTCTGTGATACGGGTCTGATTTCGGCCCGTATATATATGTGTTGCCTCCAATTTGCTTGAGAAATGTGATGAGGTCGTACCGTTCAGAAAATGTATATGGTTTTCCATAGAAGCCTTCAACAACACCGAATAATTTACTTTTCAATCCTCAGCCCTTTCAGTAGTTTAAGCCAGAGTTCTGGTTGTTTCTTCAATTTTTTCAATTCCTTTTCCCGATCGATTTGATATCGCTTCTGGAGTGCCTGGATTGAGTCTTTTAATTCTGGGGATCGTGCGAGGCGCTTTCTCAATGCTTGCTCTTCTCTCAGATATTGAGCAAATTTATAGCTGTTATTGTCTTTCGAGCAATAAAGTATAATGATAGAGATAAGTATTATGAGTTTTTTTATTGTAGCCAAGATTAATGCCAGATGTACGATAATTTTGGTATGAATAATTGTTCTGCAGGTTTGGTAAAGAGGTCGATGAGGGTTAACCGCTTGGGAGGGTATACTATGTTTGGTTTTTCAATTCCCACCAGTTCCCCTGCAATCTTCACCGCATCCTCGAATGAGCCGAGTGTGTCAATCAGACCGAGCTCCTTCGCCTGTCTTCCACTGAAGATACGGCCATCAGCAAATTTCATAATGCTATCCCTTGGAAGTCCACGATTTTCCACAGTTGCTTCAACAAATTGGTTATAGACATCGAGTACAACCCCCTGCATCAGTTTTTTCTCCTTTTTGGTCATCGGTCGGAACGGTGAGCCGATATCCTTGTGTTCCCTTGATTTGATGACCTCAAAATTGATGCCCACCTTCTTGAGTAATTCCTGAAAGATCGGAAATTCCATAATTACACCGATCGAACCGGTGATGGTTCCAGGGTTGGCAACGATTACATCCGCGGGAAGGGAGATATAATAACCGCCAGAGGCTGCAATTGCACCCATTGAGACAACAACTTTCTTCTTTTCCCTTGTTTTTTTAACCTGTTCATAAATTTCCTGGGCCGGGGCAACGCCACCGCCCGGAGAGTCCACTCTTATTACAATCGCCTTGATAGACGGATCCTCAGTAAAAGTCTTCAGGTCCTGAACGATATATTTTGAGGTGCTTATGATATTCAATACTTCAATTACTGCAATATTCCCGGTTCCGATGAATCCCTTAAACTGTCTAAATGAGAGGCCGACCGAAATCCCGATGATGATGGCAACCACCAAGATGATGGTAATGATAATTGTCGTTTTCTTCATTGATTAACTCCAGTAATATTCTATTTAAATATAAAAGGATGTCAATGTTTCAGTTTTTTAAATTTATTTTTGATGGATACTATTCATTAAGGATATGTATTGCACGGTGATAAAAATTATCACTTGCCTCGGCAATCATCTCACCGAGTGTAGGATGGGGATGTATGGTTTCGGCAAGGTCTTTAACTTTTAATCCTTTAGAAATCGCAAGACATGCTTCACCAATAAGATTGGGCGATTCAGCTCCAAGGATATGGAGACCCAATAACTTCCCTTCTTCATTGCCCACAATCTTTATCATACCTTCAGGTTCTGCCATTGCCAAGGCCTTACCTGATGCACGATAAGGAAACCTTCCGATCCGGATTGAATATCCCATCTTCCGAGCCTGCTCCTCGGTCAGACCCACTGCAGAGAAAGGAGGTTGGGTGAAGACGCAGGATGGTATTGCGGTTTTTTTAAGACTCGTCTTTTGTCCATTGATGATGTTTGTTGCGATAATACCCTGTCTGGTCGCTTTGTGGGCCAGTAATGGCGGGCCTGTGATATCACCGATCGCATATATATTCTTGATGTTGGTTCTCATATCTTCTGTAATTTCAATAAAGCCATTGTTATCAAGTTTTATCCCAATGCCTTTGAATGTGGTATCTGCTGGCCTTCGGCCTACGGTCACCAAGATGGAATCGAAATATCTTTTTTGTATTGTATCACCAATTTTAATATCAACCTCTGTCCTTCCTTCAGAAATTTTCGCTGATTCGATATATGTATTTAGATAGATTTCAATCCCTTGTTTTTTTAGAATACGGTGAAGAATTTCACACAGCTCCCTTTCCATTCCAGGGAGTATCTGATTCATCATTTCAGCAACCGTAACCTTGCAGTTCAGAAGTGAATAGATGGTCGCCATCTCCAGGCCTGAAGCGCCAGCACCGATGATGAGCAGGGATTTGGGGATTTTCTTTAAATTGAGGGCATCATCGGTGTCGATTATTAGTTTGTGGTCAAAATCGATACTGGGTAAAGGTTTTACTTCGGTTCCGGTGGCGATGATAATGTTTTCAGCCTCATAAAGATCTTCTTCGCTTGAACCAGTCAGGTGAACCTGGTTTGTGTTGATTAATTGTGCGATGCCCTGTATGTAATCCACTCCATTCTTTTTGAAAAGATACTCAACTCCCGTCCTCAACCTTTTGACCACTCCATCCTTCCAGTTTTTCAAGGTTTCAATATCAAGGCGGAAATCACCCTGGAATCCAAATTTTTTTGCTTTCTCTATTTGGTTTTTAAATCCTAGTGCATAGGTCAGGGCTTTAGTGGGGATGCATCCACGGTTAAGACATAGACCTCCAATGTCGGCTTTCTCTATCACAAGCACCTTCTTTTTTAACTGGGCTAAACGAATTGCACTGGGGTAACCGGCTGGACCTGCCCCAATAATTATCACATCATAGGTTTTCATTATTCCATTATAGCGAAGCTTTATATGAAGTCAACATATTAAATGTCCTGGATTTGATTTTAATTGGCAATTAAATCAGAAAAGCAAGGATTTGAAGGATTGTAAGCAGAAGAATAGGAAATTTGAGTGGAAATCAAAGTTTATGCGGGGCAGGAGATAGCGAACCCATACCCGATTCTTCTTTACAAATGCAAAGAGTTTCTCGATCGTATCATCATCCAGGGTCCGGGCAATCTCCCTAAGACTCTTACCGATATCAAACTCTGATTTCAGGGCGGTACGCCAGGTGAGTTCATAATCTGTCAGTCGATGTTTGGACTTAAAATACTTTGCTATTTTATCCACGGCGATTTCCGAGCAGAGAAGGCCATAGAATATTCCTCCACCGGTTGTGGTCTTTATCTGCCCGGCCGCTTCACCCACAGCAAGGACTCTGTTCTTTACACTTCTGTCGATCGGCCCGTAAGCGATAGGTTTGAGCCTGAGACGATTCTTTATATTTTTATCACTGATGTTTAGCCTATTTTTGAGAAATTTGTTCAACCATCTCCTATTTCGATCATAAGTGAGGACGCCGATACGGGTATTTCCTAAACCGGCAGGAACTATCCAACCAAATGAACCCGGGGCGAAGTTCTGGCCGATATGTATTATAATTCGCTCTTCCGGTACAAACAGATGCGTATCTACCTGGGATCCATAGAGATAATCCTCTGGTTGGCCAAGGCTGCACTTTCTATGTAGTCCATAGTTGACTCCAGTAGCAAGCACCACTACTTTTGCTCGGAATCTTTTACTTTTAGTTTTTATAGTATAATTGTGAGTCGATTCTTCAATTTCAGTTACTTTCTCTCCACAGTGGATTTCAACTCCGATTCTCTGAGCCATAGTTGAAATGCCTCGATCAAAAATTTTCCGGTCCACCACATAAGCGAAGTTCTCTTCAGATTCATAGATCAGTCGTCGACCCTTGGGAGAGACGAAGACGATTGTATTGAATCTTCCCAGAACCGATTCAGTAGGTAGGTCGAATCTTTTGAATGCCTGCTTGCTGATTACACCAGCACAGATTACCGCCTTGCCAATCTCTTTCTTTTTTTCCAACAGGCAGACCTTAAATCCTCTGTCGGTTAACTGATAGGCGGTGAAGGAGCCTACAGGACCGGCTCCAATAACTGCAACATCAAAGGTTTTCACTTTTTATCCTGAAATTCTTTAGCAACCCTATCTTCATACCCCGTTTTTCCCAGCTTTTACAGAAGGTAATGATGAACGAGAGGAGTATTAATTTAATATCGAAAAAGATACTATATTTTTGTAAATATTGGATATCATATTTGAATTTCAGATATCGTGGAAGGTCGCGATCGGCAAAGATTTGGCTGATTCCGGTAAGCCCAGGACTCATCGTTATACGTTCCTTGTAACCGGGAATATCTGTTATATTTACTGTCCCGCCGTTTGCGTAAACTTCAATTTCATTTGGAAGGAGGGGGCGGGGTCCTACAAAGCTCATATCACCGAGTAAAATATTTATCAATTGTGGGAGTTCATCAAGAGCTGTTTTTCTCAGGAAGCGTCCGACTCTGGTAACCCTCGGGTCATCTGGCCGAGCCTGGATATTTATTTCTTCAGTTAGCGTTGATTTACGCATTGAACGGAACTTGTAGGATTTGAAGAGCCGACCATTCTGTCCAACCCGTTGTTGTTTTATCAGGAAAGGGAAACCATCTTCGATTATTATGAGAATTATGATGAATGCCCATAACCACGCCGATAATAACAATCCCCCTGCGGATAATACAATATCAAAAATCCTTTTGCGAAGTATCCCTTTCATCATTCAAATTAGTATACCGATATTGGTTAGACTGTCAAGGTTTTTGTGCACGATTTCCTGGGGCAAGTGGAACTAAGAGTTATACATCAGGCAGCTGGTCGAGTTGTTTTAGAATTGTCTTTTTACAGATAGATTTTAATGTATCGAACACGCCGATGCCTCTGATTGCCACACTTTCAAAATAGGGGTATCCACCTTTATTTATATGCAGTTGCAGGTCGCTTATAGGCATTATGTTTGGGAGATCTCTTTTATTATATTGAATTACTATGGGGATTTCTTTGATACTCAGTTTATAGTCGCTCAGATTGTCCTCAAGGTTATGGAAACTTTCGATGTTCTCATCCAAACGCTCCTGCTGGGAGTCAACCACGAAGACAATGCCATCGACGTTCTTCAAAACCAATTTTCTTGAGGCATTATAATACACCTGGCCTGGCACGGTGTAGAGATGATATCTTAACTTCCACCCTTTGGCAGTCCCGAGGTCAATCGGTAGAAAATCGAAGAAGAGGGTCTGATCGAGTTCCGTGGCGAGGCTCATCATCTTACCCCTTCGTTCTGGACTCACCGCGGCGTAGATTGCTCTTAAGTTAGTAGTTTTACCGCAGAGGCCAGTTCCATAATAGACAATCTTTAAATTCAATTCCTTGTTCGCAAAGTTGAGATTTGCCATTAATCACCCCATTTCAATAATGCGAAACTTATTATCTATTGTATATATACTTACCCCATCTGTCAATATCGGTGCAGGATTGGTTTCGCCAAAGGGCATTATCGGTTCCAGGATATGGATATCAGATTTTTTGATAACAGCCTCTGCCTCGTAGGATTTTTGAACTTTGTTTGAGTTATGTCTTTGATTAGCGATGAATTTTGGCAGTTCTTCAATAAATCGTTCGAGATTTTTTTGTTCCATTGAAAATCCTGCCGCCCTTTTGTGTCCGCCGAAATCGAGGAATAGATTATTGAATTGTGAAAGAAGTTTGAAGAGGTCAATATCATTGCTTCTCAATTCGCCGATGCAGATATTACCTTTTATGCCGATAATAATCGCTGTTCTCTGGAAGTGGTCTCGGATTCGAGATGCGACTACTCCGATATAGTGATGTCTTATCCTGGTGGCCCTTCTTTTTGAAGTAGTTGATCCAGCCGGCATCAAGTTCATCCAGAAATTTCAAACCGTAATGGCAGAAAATCCTATTTTCATCGGTTGGTGGCACACGATCTGCGATTGTGCCGAGCATAGCAATGGAAAAAAACTCTTTTTTCATTTCATAAAATTCAGCCGGCTTCAATCCCAGGGCGTTTTGATATAACATCTGAACGAGTTTAAATGCTACACCTACTCCAGCAAGCTCACGAAAAGGATATTTTGAATCTCCCCTTTTGGGATCTAACGCAGGCGCAGGGAATCTATTTAGTTCGGTCTCATGATGGTCGCAGACAATCAGTTTAAAACCCATTTTTTGAGGAATGTAGAAATTTTCATTGTTGCTTATCCCAAAGTCGACGGTTAAAATCAATGAGACACCCTTCTCCTGATATTTCTTCAATACCTGTGGGTTTATAATATAACCATCTTTATCTCGATCGATTGCGTAGAAATAAACAGGTCCGGAGCTATGCCATTGTAAATCGAGGAAGGTTTTGAACACTATTGCTGCTGAGGTATAACCGTCGAGGTCATCGTGACAGTAGATGAGTATTCCTTCACCGCTTCCGATCGTATTGAGGATCAATTCTACAGCAGATTCAATATCGGGCACTAATTCAGGTGGGTGGAGGTTATTAAGCCGGGGATGCAGGAATTCACGGGCCCGGGAATGTTCTGGAAATCGCTGTGCCAAAATCCGGGCAAGGCTGAGTGGAATAGAGAACTCCCGGGCATATCGGAGTGCCTTTTCATTACCCATCACTTTTTTCCCTCTTTGAAATGTTTTCACCAGTGTCTCTGTATTCTATTTTTTCTTTCAAATGTTCAACAATACCGTTGCTATCTTCTGGAAGTAATAGAAAAACCCCGCGGAATCTATTAAGCATTGTTCGATGTTTGAACGGGCTAAGAAGGATGCCATTCTTACCACGGTATACCTTTTTGAACTCTTTTAGTTTCCTGTGCTGGGTTACAAATATATTTTTGATAATCACTTCATCATCGGTTATTTCATAATGGGTAGGGAAATAGTATGAATGGAGCGAGACAAAGAGGATTACAAAACCCAGGAGTGTCCAATAGATTCCATAGAAAATACACACCACAACCAGAAATGCAATAATAAATAATAGGCTCAGGACCGTTTTTGGTTGATTCTCCTTTGCCGGATGGGCTGTCCACTTCATCAGGTTAAATAATTCTTGATTCGATCCAGAGCTCTTCGGTGTGTCTTCATAAGTTCCTTTGGTTAAATATGGGCCCGGCAGGATTCGAACCCGCGACCCGCTGATTATGAGTCAGCTGCTCTAACCAACTGAGCTACAGGCCCATAACAATAACAAATTATATCCAGGAAATTTATCGTGTCAATCAAAAATGTTGACTAATAGAAATGGCCAAGTATAATAAAACAAGGAGGTGCAGTATGTTGAGGACGAATGAAGATCGGCTTGTGATGATGTCGGTGCAGGGAAAGGTTGCTAACCCTGGAGGACCAAGGAGCCATAATATTGATGCTGAAGGCAGGCCATTTCTTTTGCCCGGTACCGGCGGGATTGTATATAATGTAAAAGTCGGAGACCCTGCATTTGGTTGGGAGGCCGATCATCTTGAACCAGGGGTTTCGACGCTCCTTGATGAGAAGAATCGATTTGACCGGCCGAATGCCGGTTATGTATTCTATGCCTGCGTGGGCAATGAAGCGGTAATAAGGTCAGGGGACGCCAAGGGCGCAAAGGGAGTTGTAACCGGTCATCACGGTGGAGCAGAACATGTGATGATCGATTTTCCTGACCCTGTTTTGGAAAAGTTAAACCTTGATGATAAGATTTTAATCAAAGGATATGGTCAGGGTTTGAGGCTGCTCGACTTTCCCGAAATCGCAATATACAATCTTGATCCCGGTCTTTTACAGAAGATGGGTATAAAGAAGAAGGCAAAAAAATTACTGGTGCCTGTGACAGCAAGGATTCCGGCACAGTTGATGGGTTCAGGTACCGGTAGTACCGCAATGGGTGCAGGTGACTATGATATAATGACCACAGACAAAAAATTTATCAAAAAATATGGAATTGATAATTTGCGATTTGGTGATTTTGTCGCCCTTATGGACCATGATAACCTTTATGGCCGGAGTTTTCGTAAAGGGGCTGTGACTATCGGTATAGTTATCCATGGTGATTGTCGGTATGCAGGCCATGGTCCAGGTGTTACTACTCTGCTTTCCGCAAGCCAACCAATAATAGAACCGGTAATTGACCGAAATGCCAATATCGCCAGGATACTACGGATTGGACGATTTCGAAGAAGACAGCGATAATCAAAGATTGCCGTGGATGCTATTTTTTATTCTGCTGTCGCATATCTTTCTTCAGTTGTTCTGATAATTGGTTAAGGAGTTCGAGCAGGTCATTTATCGTATAGAAATGTTCTGGAAGTCTATCGAGCATATGGTGCAGGGCCTTTCTGGAAAGTTCTATTCCCCTATTAATCACTGATATGGTTCCCTCTTCTTCCAATTTTCTTATTTCATTGTCGAAGAATTTATCAGCGAATCCTGAAACCAGTCTTCCGGTTTTGGCGACTATGAGACTGTGATACCAGATAAGGTCGTCAAAATCATCCTTCAGCTC
>MUKB01000006.1 GCA_002049785.1 Caldifarciminota bacterium 4484_100 | reverse complement strand
TTGGGTATCCGAATCCGTTTCGGCGTAGTACTGAGGTGCGTTTTGGTGTTCCTGAGCGGGTGGAGGTTGAGGTTGTGGTTTATGATGCGGTGGGTCGTTTAGTGTGCAGTTTGGTGAGAAAGAGTTGTGAGCCTGGATATTATCGTGTGCGTTGGGATGGTTGTGATGATTTAGGTCGTGCGGTTGCTTCAGGTATCTACTTTGTCCGTTTCCATGCAGGTAATTGGACACGCACTAAGAAGGCAATACTTATAAGATAGTTAAAAAATGGGGTGTGGGTTTTCTGCCCACACCCCACTAATAAAGGTTGAATAAATAGAATCACAGAAGTCAATAAAAATAGCTTTGATACAGTTAAATAAAATCCTATTCATTTTCCTTAGAGGTTTGAGCAGTGTAGTTTGATTGGAGGCAGTCCATCCAGCTCTTCTGCCACCTCATTTCTGGTGAGATTTTTTATCTCGGATAATGTCTTGCCCTTTACCATCTCGCTGGCCATAGATGCCACAGCAATCGCTGCAGCACAGCCGAAGGTCTTGAATCGAATATCAACAATCCGGGCGGAGTTTAAGTCATCGGTCTTTGGTTCAACCTTTATATAGAAGGTCATCAAATCACCGCATACCGGATTTCCACAGGTTCCCACCCCATCTGGATTTACAATCTCTCCAACATTCTTTGGATTCATAAAATGTTCCATCACCTTTTGTGAGTATTCCATCATTGCTCCTTGCAGACTTCAATTACCCGGGGAAGTTGCTTTTTACCCCAGAATAGGTCCACCAATTTTACAATTGCAAGACCTATACCCAGTCCAGTTAAGGCACCAATAGCGGTTCCCAGGTTTCCAGAACCCTGGCCGATCAATATCCCGATAATTCCAGTAAAGATGGGAAGGCCGAATACAACAAAAGAGAGAAAAACCCTTTTGTGTGTCGGGATATTCAACTTTACTGTATCACCAATCTTCGCATCAATTAAATTCCTTGCCCGGATATTTCGAAAATCCGATTCCGAGGCAAAGCAGACCTTTGACATTGCACAGCGGGAGCAGTGTTCACTGATGGGAATCTGGATTACCACTATTCCGTCCTCTTTTTTCACTACCTTGCCGACCTCTTCCATTTAGGTGTCCCTTTGAATTTCAACCATCTTTTGTAAGGCGGCCTTTGCCTTTTCGATTATTTCAGGCTCAACTTCTATCTCATATTCTTTTTTGGTCAATGCCCATAATATATCACCAAGCCCGATCTTCTTCATATCAATACACACTAAGGCGTTACCTGCCGAGAAGAACTCTTTCTCAGGATTCTCTTTTTTGAGCCTATGGATTAGACCGGATTCAGTTCCGATAATAAACCTCTTTGACCGGGATTCCTTTACCCGCTTTACCATACCGTTTGTCGAAAGGACATAATCAGCAAGCTCCAGGGTTTTTGGATCAACCTCGGGATGTATTAAGACTTCAGCATCAGGATATACACCTTTTATCTTTAATATCGTCTCTTTTTTTATCTTTTTGTGAACATAACAGAACCCAGGATAGAGGATTATCTCTTTATCCGTCTGGCTTTTAACCCAGTGGCCAAGATTCTGGTCCGGAGCAAAGATAATCTTCTTTTCTGGAATAGATTGGACAACTGCCAGGGCATTGGCCGAGGTGCAGCAGTAATCACACAAGGCCTTGGTTCGCGCGGTCGTATTTACATAACAGACCGTAGCAGCATCGGGATTTTCCATTTTTAATCTTTTAAGGTTATCTTCATCCACCATATCCGCCAATGCACAGCCAGCATCCCTGACCGGTAGAAGCACGGTCTTTTCCGGAGCAAGAATTTTTGCACTCTCAGCCATAAACCTGACACCACAGAAGACAATGATTGAAGCTTCGGTCTCTGCACCCTTTTTTGCCAGATCCAGGGAATCACCGACAAAATCGGCAATATCCTGAACTTCAGGAACCTGATAGTTATGGGCAAGAATAACTGCGTTCAACTCTTTTTTTAACCTTCTTATCTCTTCGATCATCATTTTTTATAGAGCGGAGACATCTGCCTCAGTTTCTCGACGATCCCAGGCAGCACATCGATGACCTTTTCAATCTCTTCAGGTTTTGTCCATCTTCCTAAGGAGAACCTCAATGAACCATGGGCTATCTCAGCTGGAATCCCCATTGCAAGTAGCACATGGGATGGTTCTAAGGAACCAGAAGAACAGGCAGAACCGGTTGAGGCGCAGATACTCTCTGCATTGAGGCTCAAAATTAATGATTCTCCTTCAACATACTTGACACTGAAATTGAGGGTATTGGCAAGCCTTTTTTCTGGATGGCCATTGAGCTGGATTTCTGATATCTGTGAATTTAACCCCTGCCAGAGCCTATCTCTTAACTCTTTCAGTCTTTTTTCTTCATCCGGGATTTCAGCCTGGGCTAATTCACAGGCCTTTGCCAGCCCCACAATCCCTGGCACATTCTCGGTCCCGGCCCGGTGATTTCTCTCATGATGCCCGCCGTGTAATAACGCGTCAAATTTTATCCCCTTCTTGACAATCAACGCACCAACACCTTTTGGTCCATAAAATTTGTGTCCGGATAGAGAGAGCATATCAACTTCCAGTTCCATAATATCAATATCGATTTTACCAACGGTCTGAACCGCATCGGTATGAAAAACTGCACCATATTTATGGGCGATTTGGGCAATCTCTCTTATCGGCTGAATGGTTCCTACTTCATTGTTGGCATGCATTACTGAGATAATCAGGGTATCTTCATCGGTCTTCTCTTCAATAAAATTGAGGTCCACCACCCCATATCTATCCACCGGTACCGATATAATCTCATAACCGAACTTCGACATATATTTACAGGTATTCATAACTGCATGGTGCTCAATGCTCGAGTAGATAATCTTTTTTCTCTTATCCTGAGCAAATGCCAAGCCTTTTATCGCAAGGTTATCCGCCTCAGTCCCACCCGAGGTAAAATAGACCTCCTCTGGTCTGGCATTCAAAAAATTTGCCAGAACCTCCCGTGAATGCTCAACCGCCTGTTTTGCCTTTTGTCCGGGTGTATGGATTGAAGAGGGGTTTGCATATAGTTCAGCAAAATATGTCCTCATCGCCTCAATCACCCTTGGGTCTGTTGGCGCAGTTGCATTATAATCGAGATAGATCATCACACCTCCTTTATAATATCCGCAATTGTTGTTTTGTCAAGAAATCGAGCGATATCATTTTCAAGTTTTCTCCAGAAATCGCCAGCACGACACCGGTCAATTTTTGGACATTCCTGGACAAAACATTGGTCCAGGACCGACCTTGATTCAAGAATCGAAAGCAAGTTGAGCAGGTTGATATGTGATGGTTTTGGGATCAATCGGTAACCACCATTAATACCCCTGGTTGCTTCAATTATACCCTGCTCCTTAAGGATACGGGCTATCTTTTCTAAATATTTCTTTGAAACCCCAAGGTATTTTGAGAGTTTGCTTAATGGAAGGGTCTTCCCTTGGGATTGGGCAAGTGCCAGCACCAGCCTCAACCCGTACCTGGCCTTGGTAGAAGGTCTGAGAAAACCTACTGTTTTGGTAGACATTACAATATTTAGACTCCCCTTTTACATAAAAGTTTATTATAAAGGCTCAATCTTATAGCCAAAATTTGCCTTTCCCTTGACATTATTGATATTTACACTATACTCAGGGGATGGAAAATCTTATTAAGAAGATCGGCCGGGAAGAACTTGAAACCTTATTTCAGATGGCAAGCTCTTTGTCTTCGACCTTAGAGCTTCCCAAGATTCTTGAGATAATTATTGATAGTGCCAAGCGTCTGCTCAAGGCCGAGGCGAGCTCTTTACTATTGCTTGATGAGACCACAAATGAACTCTATTTTGCGAGTGCCACCGGCAAGGCTGCAAACCAGGTGAAGAACCTTACCGTGCCGATTGATAAGGGTATTGCTGGTGCCTGTGTGCGCACCGGTAAGGTGAGGATAGTAAATGATACTAAAAAAGAACGGGAATTTTATCCCAATATTGATGAAAAAACCGGATTTATCACCCGCTCGATAATAGCAGCACCGCTAATTATTGCCGGCAAGACGATCGGCGTAATTGAGGTTTTGAATAAAATCCCGGACCAGGGCTGGACCGAAGAAGACCGGGAGCTTTTAATAATCATCGCCCTGCAGGCGGCCCAGGTAATACAGAACGCCCAGCTTCACTTAGAAGTCAAAGAGGTTCAAAAACTATTAAAGAGTGAGGTAGATGCCCGTTATGCAATCGTCTCAAAGAGTGCTGAGTTTCAGAAGGTGCTGGAACTTGCAACCAAAGTTGCCTCAAGTAATACTACGGTCTTACTCCAGGGTGAAAACGGCACAGGCAAGGAACTGATCGCCCGCTTTATCCATCGCTTGAGTAAAAGACCCGGACCTTTTATCGCGGTAAACTGTGCTGCAATCCCGGCCACTTTACTGGAGAGTGAACTCTTTGGTTATGAAAAGGGTGCATTTACCGGTGCTACTACAACCCACAAAGGCAGGTTTGAACTTGCCCATAAAGGCACGATATTCCTCGACGAGATTGGCGATTTAGCTCTGGAGACTCAGATTAAACTTCTGAGGGTTCTTCAGGAACGGGAATTTGAACGGCTGGGTGGAACAAAGACAATAAAGGTGGATGTGAGAATCATTGCAGCGACAAATCAGAATCTTCAGGAAAAGATAAAAGAGAATAAGTTTCGTGAAGACCTCTATTATCGGTTGAATGTCTTTCCTATATCAATTCCACCCCTGAGACAGAGAAAAGACGATATCCCTGTCCTTGCCCAACACTTTCTTGAAATCTTTGCCCGGGAAATGAATAAACCCATAAAAGAGATTAGTCAACCTGCAATGGAAAAACTTCTGGAATATCCCTGGCCCGGCAATGTGCGAGAACTCCAGAATGTGATTGAACGGGCGGTTGTGCTTGCGACCTCGACCAAACTCGGTCTTGACTGCTTGATGCTCCCGCATCCTGCACCTGAGCCTGCTATACAATTTGGACTCGGGCTGAAAGAGGCGGTGAAGAGGTTTAAGATTAACTATATCCTTGAGACCATTAAACAGTGTGGGGGGAATCAGACCCGGGCAAGCAGGATCCTCAAGATCCAGCCTTCATATCTTTCCCGTCTCCTGCATCAGTATAAGAAAGAATCTACCAGTTGATATAATAAGAGATTCCAGCCCAGACCATTTCGATTCCGAACTGGGGAGAGATCTGGTGATATTGATAGTTGCAGTCTATGGAGACCGACCTGCCCAAAAACAGGCTGAGTCCGGCAAAGCCTGCTCCCATCAATTTTGGATGTGAGGTTTCGATGTATTCTTTTAACTGACCTGCTGCCACCTGGTCAGCGAGATCAACACTATTGTAAAAGAGGATATCCCCTTCAACCCCAAATGAGGGTGCCAGAAAGAATCTTCCCAAACGGGGTTGGATATTGAGCCTCACCCCGATACCACCTGCAGAGTTTTTGAGCAGTGGATTATTAAAGTAGAGTAGACTCGGTTCTAAATAGACATTGGGTAAGGCCTGGGTTGATACCGCAAACTTTGCTCCGTAGAATAGTTCAGCTGAGTTTTCTAAGGTAATTGAGCGATAGTTCTCTTGATACTCACCACCACCTGCAAACATAAACCCCAATCGTCCACCCAGGGCCGGGATTGTAATGATTAGTATGGTTATTAAGTATCTCATCATAAGCTCCACAATAATTATATGCAAAATCTGTGCCTGATAAGAAGGATAAATCTTATGGAATATCGGGCGTTAATTTATATTTTATTTGGATATTTATGTTATGATACAAGATGTTGAACAAAAAGATAACGGGTCAAGATATGATAAAAGCAGGACGACATTCTTTTTAAATTCGAAATGGTTTTATCTTGTCATGCTGAATCCTGTGCTGAGGTATCTCAGTATCATTTCAGCATCTCTGGTTCCTTTGGTTTTTCTTGTTTCTCTCGTTTTTCTGGTTTATCTGGTTGAAAAGATTGAGATTCCGAAACAAGTTCGGAATGACGAACGATTTACCAATGACATAATTACTCAATGACTTAATGACTAAATGACTATCGATTTCCCAATGACTTAATGACTCAATAACTATCGATTTTCCAATGACTCAATGACCAACGGTTTTTCAATCAGAGAAATATCTGAAAAATCTTCTCCACAAATAAAAAAACCCGGCAGCGACCTACTCTCCCGTGCCGTCACCAGCACAGTACCATCGGCCCTGATGGGCTTAACTTCTCTGTTCGGAATGGGAAGAGGTGTTTCCCCATCGGTATTGCCACCGGGAATTTTTTGAAATTTTAAAAAGATGGCGGAAGGAAATCCAAGTCGCACGACTGATTAGTACCACTCGGCTCAATGCATTGCTGCACTTACACCTGTGGCCTATATAACCCGTCATCTACGGGTAGTCTTCAGGTCCTTTTGGTGTTGCCACCTAAGGAACGGGAGACCTTATCTTAAGGTGGGCTTCCCACTTAGATGCTTTCAGCGGTTATCCCTTCCGGACATAGCTACCGAGCGCTGCTGCTGGCGCAACAACTCGTACACCAGAGGTCCGTCCATCCTGGTCCTCTCGTACTAAGGACAGCTCCTCTCAAGTCTCCTACGCCCGTGATGGATAGAGTCCGAACTGTCTCACGACGTTCTGAACCCAGCTCACGTACCGCTTTAATGGGCGAACAGACCAACCCTTGGGACCTTGTCCAGCCCCAGGATGCGATGAGCCGACATCGAGGTGCCAAACCGGGCCGTCGATATGAACTCTCGAGCCCGATCAGCCTGTTATCCCCGGAGTACCTTTTATCCGCTGAGCGATGGCCCTTCCACACGGAACCACCGGATCATTAGGCCCCAGTTTCCTGTCTGCTCGGCCTGTCGGCCTCACAGTCAGGCTCCCTTATGCCCTTACACTCAATGTCCGATTACCGACCGGACTGAGGGAACCTTTGGGCGCCTCCGTTACCTTTTAGGAGGCGACCGCCCCAGTCAAACTGCCCGCCTGCCACTGTCTCCGCTATTCCACATAGCGGATTAGAACCCCTGACAGAACAAGGGTGGTATTTCACTGGCGGCTCCACCCCAGCTGACGCCGAGGCTTCAAAGCCTCCCACCTATGCTACACATGTTCAGCAAAGATCCAATAGCAAGTTGCAGTAAAGGTTCACGGGGTCTTTTTGTCCTATCACGGGTAGGCGGCATCTTCACCGCCACTACAATTTCGCCGGGCCCCTCGTCGAGACAGCGCTCTAGTCGTTACACCATTCGTGCAGGACGGAACTTACCCGCCAAGGAATTTCGCTCACATACTCCATAACTTTCGTTATGGTGTGGACCATCTCTTCATTTAATTCCCAGGTTTTGTTTGATTTGGAGAAGTTTCTTTCTGTCTGCGGTATTCATTGTCATAGCGGTTTTAATAATCTTCTTCAAACCTTCCTTCGTAAGATGTTTTCCCTGTATCATATCTTGAATAATCCGTCGGAATTTTATGTAATCAACATTCTTCTTCGTCTTTAAAGGGTGTTTGCTGAAGAAGTTGCATAGAGTTTCAAGACAGCTGAGTTTACGAATTCGATAGCACCATCGGTCACCACGATTTTTTCGCACAACACCGCATTTGAAGTAGGATTTTAAGGCATAAAGAATTTGCTTGTCCCGTTCGTGTTGGACAACTGTAAATTCAGGAAGAACTTGATATCCTGTATTCATTTCAGGATGCCTGAGAACTGATATATGAAAACATCCTTCACCGTCAACAAAACCTATAATCCAGTCCTCACTGAGTTTCATAATACCTCCTAAGGAACTAAATGCTCAGCGTATGGCCTCTGAGGATCTTCTGCTTCAGCAGAATTTCCTGCGGATTATCCAATCCTTGACATTTTTACGGGTTAATAACTTTAACCTCGTAGTCAAGGCTCTAAGGATTTTCCCGCATACAGCTGAATTCAGGCAGCTTATGCTACCTTAGGACCGTTAGAGTTACGGCCGCCGTTTGCCAGGGCTTCGGTCAGAAGCTTCTTCCCGGGCTAAACCGAAGTTCATCCCGGGAATAACATCCTTCCTTAACCTTCTGGCACCGGGCAGGTGTCAGTCCCTATACTTTGCCTTACGGCTTAGCAGAGACCTGTGTTTTTGTTAAACAGTCGCTAGAGCCCTTTCACTGCGCCCCACCGAAGTGGGGACCCCTTCTACCGAAGGTACGGGGTTAGATTGCCGAGTTCCTTAACGAGGGTTCACCCGAGCACCTTAGGATATTCACCTCGCCCACGTGTGTCCGTTTCCGGTACGGTCACCTTAGTTTCTGACATAGAGGCTTTTCTCGGCTGATTCTCAGGGTGGGTTTGTGACCCTTTTGGGTCTCCCCATCACATCTCAAGATTAAGAGACTTCGGATTTGCCTGAAGTCTCACTTGAGATGTTTAGATCCTGTATTCCAACACAGGACCCACCCGTAGCATCAGCGTCCCCCCATAGTTCATAACGAAACTAAGGTGGTAGCCGAATATTAACGGCTTTCCCATCGCCTACGCCTTTCGGCCTCGACTAAGGCACCGACTAACCCTGGGCGGATTAACCTTCCCCAGGAACCCTTGGGCTTACGGTGTCCCGGTTTTTCACCGAGATTATCGCTACTTATGCCGGCATAATCACTTCCATTTCGTCGACCCCACCTCGCGGTGAGACTTCGGCCTACAATGGAACGCTCCCCTACCACCTGTATCTAAGCGATACAGGTCCGCAGCTTCGGTGATTGATTTGAGCCCCGGTATATTTTCGGCGCAAAGTGGCTCGGCTGGTGAGCTGTTACGCACTCTTTAAATGATGGCTGCCTCTGAGCCAACATCCCAGGTGTTTAAGTCACTTTACATCCTTTCCCACTTAATCAATTCTTAGGGACCTTAGCTGGCGGTCTGGGTTATTCCCCTCTCGGCAATGGAGCTTATCCCCCACTGCCTCTTTCCTGGACTGTGAAGTAGTAGCATTAGGAGTTTGATTGGATTTGAACCCCGAAGGGTCCTCCTCTATTCAGTGCTCTACCACTACTACTGAACATCCAAGACTGCTCCTAGAAGCATTTCGGGGAGAACCAGCTATCACCCGGTTTGGTTAGCCTTTCACTCCTACCCACAGTTCATCCGAGGATATTTCAACATCCACCGGTTCGGACCTCCATTCCGTGTCACCGGAACTTCATCCTGACCATGGGTAGCTCACCGGGTTTCGGGTCGTATCCCAACCTACTAAATCGCCCTATTCAGACTCGGTTTCCCTATGCCTACTCCTGATACTTTCGTAGCAGGATTAAGCTCGCAGGTTAGGGTAACTCGCCGGCTCATTATGCAAAAGGCACGCAGTCATTTTGATGGCCTCTCGGAATTACTTCCAAGAGATCAAAATTCCTGCTGATTGTAGACACATGGTTTCAGGTTCTATTTCACTCCCCGCCAGGGGTTCTTTTCACCTTTCCCTCACGGTACTGGTTCACTATCGGTCATCCGGGAGTATTTAGCCTTACCCAGTGGTTTGGGCAGATTCCCACGAGATAACCTATCTCGTGGTATTTGGGAATTCAGTCAATGGAGATCTTGAGGATTTCGCCTACTTGACTATCACAATCTATGGTATGCCTTTCCAGGACATTTCGGCTATCCCAAGATTTTGTAACTCCACAACCCTCAGGGCAAATCGGGTTCGACTGAACCCCACTACACCGACTGCACAACGCTTGCCCGCTTGAACATGCAGTTCGGTTTGGGCTGTTTCGATTTCGCTCGCCGCTACTCTCGAAATATCTTTTCCTCAGGGTACTGAGATGTTTCACTTCCCCTGGTTCGCCTCCAGCCATAAAGACTGGATATCCTGTCTTTCAACAGGATGGGTTTTCCCATTCGGGCATCGCCGGGTCAAAGGTTGTTCGCACCTACCCGACGCTTAACGCAGCCTACCACGCCCTTCATCGCCTCCAGATGCCAAGGCATCCACCATGTGCCCTTAGTAACTTGGACCTAAGACCTTCCGCCAATCTTGATAAATTGTCAAAGAACAATATTAAATTCAAATTTCAGCTATTATATTATAATCAATTTTCACCTTTTGTCAAGGTGCTAAAAGCATTAAAAATAAAAGCCTATCATTATATCGATATTTTATTATCTGTCAATACCTAAAAATAGAACCTAAGACCTAATCCACCCTCAAAGTCAAAATCTGTACTGGGCACCAGATCAACTACCGGATAGAGTTCTAAAAAGGTGCCGAACTTACTAAAAGAATATTCTATTCCTCCACCAATTCTCAACCCAATATGAAATTCGGTCTCTTCATTCTCTTTCTCCTTCACCCTGAAACTACCACCGATTCCGGCATATAGGTCAAACCCCTCTATCTTCTTTCCCTCTTCAGTAACAAATGTTTGAGGAAATATGAATTGGTAGTCACCGGTGAGATGTAAACCCACGGTGCGCCAGAATGACCAGCCAGCATTTACCTCTATAGCAGACTTTGGTCCGAAAAAATATTTTCCGCTCAGGCCGGTAGGGCTACCGATTATAATACCCAGTCCGAGTTGACGTGCGGATATTCCTGAAGTAACTAGTAGTATTAAAAGTAGTATTCTTTTCATAATCACTCCCATCCATCAATCCTTAATGGCATCAAGAGGTAAATAAGCTCCTCTTCACTTTTCGGTCTTACTAAGGCTGCGCTTGATTGAGAGGTCAGCTGCATTATTATATCCTGGGCGCTGATGTGTCGTAAAATTTCTAATAGGTAGCCAGCATTGAACCAGATCCCGAGTTTCTCTCCTTCATAGACACAGGGCACCTTTTCCTTTGCCTCACCAAAATCTGGTGATGAAGCAGAGAGCAGCACATTTGATTCCTGAAAATCGAATTTCACATTTTTGATATGGGGACTGGCGACCAACGAAACCCTTTTTAATGCGCCGGTTAATATCTCCTTCTCAATTGTGCAATTTCCTACAAAGGCTTTTGGTATTACCTCTTCATACTTTGGATATGGACCTTCAATCAAGCGTGCAATTATTGTCGTATCCATAAACTTTACACCCATCATCCTTTCTTCGATATAGAGCTCAATTTTCTCCTCAGGTTTATTAGTAGTAATTAAATCGAAAAGCTTTGTAGCAACAATCAATTCTCCAGAATTCTCAATCTTCTTTCGCTTATTCAAAGCCAGCCTTGCTCCATCAGTTGTTACCAATCTCAATTCGTCGTCTTTCACCTGAATTAATACCCCATTCATTGGCCGGCGGCTAATATCTCTGGCAACCATAAATATTGTCGAGTTGACCATCTCCTGAAGCTCACCGATACTCAGGTCAAACCACTTCTTTTCAGGAAATTTCGGGACCTCAGGAAATTCCTGATAGTCGAGCGAAGGGATATTGAAGTGGGCATTACCCGCTGAGATCTGGAGGTTGAGTTCCTTTAATTTAAACTTTATCTCCTCAGCATTTGCTTCTCGGGTAATTTCAAGTATCTTCTTTCCTGGAATTAAAACTTTACCTGGTTCCTTTACTTCTGCCGGAATTACCTTTTTCACAAAGATATCGAGGTCAGTGCCCTGAATTGCTATGGTATTATCCTTTGCTTCCATTATGATATTCTGCAGAATTGTATAGGTGCTTTTAGGAGGGACGATCTTCACTATATTACCCATTGTCTTTTCTAAGATGTTCTTATCAATCTTAAATTCCATAAAGCCTCCTTATAATAACAACAGCAAATAATAAATAAATAATAATATGCTGTTGTTGTTGTATCGGTGGAAATGTTAATAAGTCTTTAAAACCCTTAAAATTGGCACCTAAATTTCTTGAAGGCGGTTGATAATTATGTGGATTGACCTTGATAACCTGATATTTAAATTTATTAAAAAATCTTTTCCCCATCTTATCAACCATTTATCCTGTTAATTATCCTCTCCAACTTTTGGCGGTATTCGAGGTCGGTTTTCTTCAGGTTTTCAATCTTTTCTATTGCGTGGATAACTGTGGTATGGTCTTTTCCTCCAAAGAATTGGCCGATTTCAGCAAAGGAGAGGTTCATTAAGGTGCGTATCAGATACATTGAAGTCTGCCGGGCAAGGGCAAGTTTCTGGGTCCGTTTTTTACCCTTCAGCTCATTTTCGCTGAACCCAAATTCATCAATAACCCCATTAAGAATCATATCTTTGGTAATTCTTCCGCTATAACCCAGAAGTTCTTTGAGCACCTCCTCGGCAAGCTGCTCTGAGATCTCCTGCCCTGAGAGTGAGGCCATTGCAAGAAGCCTGGTGAGACAACCTTCCAGTTCACGGATATTCGACTTCACCCTTGATGCGATATAATAGGCAACATTATTCGGTATGCGCACATTATCCTGTTCAGCCTTCTTCTGTAAAATAGCTATTCTGGTCTCTAAGTCTGGTGGCTGGAGGTCGACCACAAGACCTCCCTGAAATCTTGAGGTGAGCCTTTCCTCTAAGGTGGGAATCTCCTTGGGTGGTCGGTCTGAGGTGATAACAATCTGTTTTCCCTGGATATAGAGATAATTAAAGGTATGGAAGATCTCCTCCTGAAGTCGTTCTTTGCCATATAGGAACTGAATGTCGTCAATCAAAAGGATATCCTTGGTCCGATATTTCTTCTTGAATGCCATCTGCTGATTCTTCTGAATCGCTTCGATGAGCTCGGTCATAATATTCTCGGCCTGGGTATAATAGACATTCAGGTTCTGGTATTGGTGTCGAACAAAGTTACCGATCGCCTGCATCAGATGGGTCTTGCCCAACCCCACACCACCATATAGAAATAATGGATTATAAGCCTGTCCTGGCGCCTCGGCAACTGCTAATGCTGCTGCATGGGCAAACTCATTATTTTTACCAACCACAAAGTTCTCAAAACTGAACCTCTCCTGAAGTTTGGATGAGTCCTGGGCAATAATAAATCTCTTCTTTTTACGCAAAGGACGGTCTGCTTGCTGGCGCTGGGCCTTAAAGGCAAGACGGAGTTTGTTTCCATTAAGGGAATTGACCGCTTCTTCAAGGATATTATAGTAATGTTCCTCAATCCAGTCAATAAAAAAGTTGTTGGGGAATTCAACCAGAAGAACATCATCCTTCAATTCAACACCCTGACTACTGCTGAACCAGGTCGTAAAGGATTGAGGATTTATCCTCTCCTTTACATAACCCAGAATATTCTGCCAAGTAATTTTTGCCTTTTCGTTCATCTCAAGTTTTCCACATTAATCCACATAGTTATCCACAATCTTTTCGTCAAAATCTTATGTAATTTAATCATTTCCATCCTTTCAAAAAAATTTTTGTGTATAAGAAAATAAAATGTGCCATAAGTTTATTCAAAAAAGAGCGAAAGTCAAGGAAAAAGTGTATTCATACAAAAATTTCTCGGCATAAAAATTGCATCCGTAAAAAAATACTTTAATGAATTAGTCCAATTATCAAAAATTAAATTCATTCAAAATAGAGCACTAAAAATTCTTCTGGATTCTGACCATCCTGATCGCAGATTGTCTAATCTATTTGAGAACCCGTCCTCTCCAGGAATCAGGCTTATGGTTCATATTGAAATTTCACCCGGTTTGATTATAATGGGTTATGGCAGACCATCTTGATCGTGCCCTTGATGCAATTCAGAAAAAGGACCTTCACCTTCTGGAAGACATCTGGACCGAGATGATACTCGATAAAGATGTTAGTCTTAAAGATTTTTTAAAGATAATCGATGCCCTGAAGTCAGAGAAAGACGATGAACGTGCACTCCTCCTGCTTGAACTACTTGCAGGAAGCTATGAGTCAAACCAGCAATATGAATTGGCTCTGGATGTATATAAAAAGATGCTCCGGGTTAAAAAAGAAGATTCGGAAATTAGAAAAAGAATAGTAGGGTTATTTAAAGCTCAATATAAAGAGAACGAACATATTGATGAATACCTGAAATATTCAGGTCTAACCCAGGATGCACCGATTATAAAGGCCCTGAGTAAATTTGAGGAGTTCATAAAATATGATGTTGGAAGATACTTCTATTTTGAGCGGTATGGTCTGGGTGAGGTGAAGGATGTGAATCCAGCAAAACGGGAGGTTATAATAGACTTCGAGAAGAAGGGAAAAGATTTTCTTTCAATTGATATTGCCAACGGATTGCTGATACCGATTAATCATAACCATTTCCTCTATAAACGATCTAAAGAGCCGGAAACCCTTAAGCGGTTAGCAGATGAAGATCCGATACAGCTGATAAAGATGCTTCTAAAAAGCTTCTCCGAACCGCTCTCAGCTACCCAGATTAAAAACTATCTTCAGGGTATCGTTGAAAAAGAACGGTTAAACCGCTGGTGGGAAAGGGTCCGCAAATCCTTAGAAAAGGATGAAAACATAAGAATTTCAGGTCGGGGCTCAAAGACCTATGCATACACTGAATCGAAGATGGCCCGGGTTGATGAATTGATTGAACAGTTCCGGTGCGCAAAGAGAGAAGAAAAGGTCCATCTCGCCCTTGAATATGCAAAACAGTTACCCCAATTCTTTAAAAAGATTGCACCAGAACTGATTAAGTTGGCCGATGAAGTCTATAAACAGAAACCGGGTTTTGCCCTGAGTATCCTTCTCCTCTTTGATGAACTCAAGCAAAAGGTCAGATTTCAATGCACCATTGAGCAGATTATCAAAGAGAATAGGCTAACTGAACTTATTACAGAAATCGTTGACTTTGGACATCAAAAGAAGCTACTGGAACTACTGGATATCTATTATCCTGAAGAGAAATATGAAATCCTGGAAGACCTCTTTTTCAAGACCGGTAATACTAAACTGCTAAATGAAATTTCATCTCAACTTAAAAAAAGACCGGAGAAATTTGAAGAGATATATTTTACTATCTTCGCTCTACCCCGGCAATATCCAGCGCAGTATCAGTGGTTTCTGCGTCGAATCCAATCGGGTGAACTCGAAAAATATCTAAAGCCAAATATCATTCCACGAATTCTTGAAAGCCTTGAATATATAACCGGGGTGAGGGCGATAACGAACAAAATTCTGACGCTGGAAAAATTTGACCAGTTACTGAGTCAGGCTCAACCCGATGAGGCAAAACATATCGCTGAGACAGTGAAAAAAAGTAGCATTCTCTCTGAACACCAAAAAAATGATATGCTCAGGATTATTGAATACCATTTTCCTCAGTTCTTTGAGAAAGAAGAGGAATTCATCTGGACCACAAAATCCGCGTTGATAAAGAAAAAGAAGGAACTTGAACATCTGCTTAAGGTCGAGATCCCTGAAAATAAGAAAGAGATAAGTCGAGCCAGAGAATTTGGTGATCTTAGTGAAAATTTTGAATATAAGGCAGCAAAGGAGAAACAGGACCAGCTCTATCAGAAGGTAAGAATAATTGAAGAACAGTTGAGGAAGGCCAGGGTTTTAGACCCAGAAAATATCAATACCGAGTGTGTAAGTATTGGAACTCAGGTTAGCCTGAAGAGACTTGAGGATAACAAGATTACTGTATATACCATCCTCGGACCCTGGGACAGCGATATAAAGAAGGGTATTATCTCTTATGATGCTCCGGTGGCAAAGAGACTGCTGGGCAAGGTTTGTGAAGAAGAGGTTGAGATAAACAAAAGACATTACAAAGTAATTAAAATAACAAAATGGCAGCCCAAAAAATTCTCCTGAACCAGAAAGTCTTAACTTAGTGACTAATGTTTTTCAATATCTAATTGA
>MUKB01000072.1 GCA_002049785.1 Caldifarciminota bacterium 4484_100 | reverse complement strand
TGGTCGTAGTAAAGGCTATTATTCCCTCACAAAAAAGGCCTCTCGATGGTTACTGAGTGATTCTTCTTCATCAATGTGCGATTCAATATTATTCCTCTCAGAACTCTCTCGTGAATTTGACGATCTGGAGAATTCTGTCAGACAGGGGAGATACAGCAAGTTTCATAATCTCGACAAGCCACCCAGTTTCTGGAAAAATTATTTGCGTGGGCTCGGCACATTTTGCCCGTTATGCCGGCGCTCATCTGATTCGCAAAATCCCCTCCGCGGCGTCTTCTCGATGTCGGGGGTGGGCATTGCCTTTATACTATTCTGTTGTGCGAGAGATATCCGGGATTGCGGGCTGAAGTTATTGACCTGAAACCAGCAGTTGAACAGGGGAGGAAGATTATTGAAGAACATAAACTTGGAGACAGGGTCAGTTTCCGTACCGGGGATCTCAGGACAATCGATTGGGGAGATGATTATGATTTAATCCTTTTGTTCAATATCCTACATATCTTTTTTGCCGAGGAAGACCAGGAGATATTTAATAAAGCCTATCATTCACTCGTACCAGGTGGGGTTGTAGTTATCCTCGATTCTGAACATCCAGGTAAGGATAAAAAGCTTTCACCAGCAAGTGGATTCAATGAATTGCTGTTCTTTATAATTAACGGAACTCAGATTTATCCGGAAAAAGTGATCCGTGGGTGGATGAAAAATGCGGGTTTCTGTAATATCAGAAAAAGGAAATTTTTATTTATGCCGATGGCGCTATTCCTTACCGGAGAGAAGTAGTTTGTAATCCAGGATTGACTTTTTATTCGAGTTATCTATAATAATTTATGACATTGATTGATATTATAATTATTATAATCTTTCTTGGACTTATCATTCATGGGCTTGTCATCGGCTTCATAAGAGGTATTTTTGAGATCGCCGGTATCCTATTGGGATATTTTCTTGCGGTTAATTATTCGGCCACAGTCAAGATACCCAAGGTTCTTGCATTTATACTAATCTTCTTAGGGGTTGTAATAGTAGTTTCTATTGTCGGTCGTATTGTTTCTAAAATTATTCATTTCACGCCACTGGGTATGTTTGACCGTATTCTGGGCGCGATATTCGGTTTCTTAAAAGCCCTGATTATATGTTTTGTTTTTTTAATAGTAGTATCCCTGTTCAGAGGTGATAATCGTATGATATACAAATCACAGTTTGCCCCCTGGATTGTGAAGGCAGGAATATCTGCCAGTCAGGTCCTGCCAAGGAGCTGGTATAAGTGGATAAAAAAGACATTGGCACATAAGGAATTGGTTGATAATGTCCGGAATTATAACTTTTCTATCTGATTTCGGAGAGAAGGATTGGTTTGTCGCCGCGGTCAAGGGTGAAATTTTAAAGATAAATAATCGTGCGGTGATTGTGGATGTGACCCATCAGATTTCATCCTATGATATTCTTTCTGCATCCTTTTTAATAAAATCTTTCTACAAAGATTTCCCCGAGGGGACAGTGCACCTTGCGGTGGTCGATCCTGGAGTGGGTGGTCAAAGACTACCCATAATTGTTGAATCCAGTGGATACTATTTTGTTGGTCCGGATAATGGGATATTCTCTTATATATATGACAATAATTCGAAGATATATCAAATCAAGGTTGAGACCACACCCAGCTCTACTTTTCACGCCCGGGATATATTCGGGCCGACTGCAGCAAGATTGAGTAAGGGGTTGAGACCGGCTGACCTGGGGAGAGAAATAGAGGATTATGTGAGGTTAGAGTTTCCAGAAGTGAAGATTACTGGCAAGAGGATAGATGGTGAGGTTGTCTATATTGATAAGTTTGGCAATTTAATTACAAATATTCCGGTGGACCTTGAGGTCGAGAAGTTTTATATAGGCACTAAGGAGATAAACATTCGGGGTTCATATAGTGAAGCCGGACCAAGGGAAGTTATCGGGATAAAGGGTAGTTGCGGATTTTATGAGATTTCGGTTAACCAGGGTTCTGTGGTTGAAGTTTTAGGGGCGCGAATCGGGATGGCTGTTCAGGCTCGGTTAAAAGATAAGTAAGTTTTACTTTTTCATATATATGGTATGAATCGGGAATGGTATTTCGATGCCTTCGGCCTGATATCTTTTATGGAGCCGTTTAATAAATTCATGTTTAATCAGATATTGGTCAACAAATTCCTTAACGCGCAGGATTACCGAGAAATTGATACTGAAATCTCCAAATGTGTGGTATCGGATAAATGGTTCAAAATCCGGGATTCCGCCCGGCACCTCTTTCAAGACTTTCTTTGCAACCTCAATCGTTACCTTTTCTACCTTCTCCAGGTCGCTGTCGTAGCTGACCCCAACCTGAACCAAAACCGACATCTCATTCACCGGCTGATGGAAATTGGTCAGAATGGACGAAGCCAGTTTTGAATTGGGTACAACAACGATGTTATTGGGCAGGGCACGAATTGTTGTATTCCTCCAGGAGACATCGGTTACATAGCCTTCCTCTCCTGTTGCGAGTTTGATATAATCGCCGGGTAAAACCATCTTGGAAACGATGATATGGAAACCTGCGAAGAGATTGGACAGGGTATCCTGTAATGCCAGAGCAACTGCAAGGCCGCCCACACCGAGGGCGGTGATTAATGGTGTAATTGATATACCAAGCGATTGGAGGATAATCAGGCCTCCAAGCACCAGGATAACCCCTTTGGTCAGGTTAATCAGAAGTGATGCGGAAGGAAGGGCTGCGGTCTTCTGACTGTAGAGTCTTAAAAATCCTGTTGTCAGGCGTATAAAGAAGAAGGTGACTGAAAGGATAATTATGACGACGAGAATTTTAATGATAATGGTTGATAGATTCGGGGAAAGGGGGAGATGCATAACCGCGCCATAGATTCCGGCCAATAAGAACCAGAATACAATTGCCCCTCGTAGTGAATCGATAATAACCTCATCCCCTTCCCATTTTGTGCGCAGGGCAATTTTACGCAGCCTTGTCAGGATGATATTCTGGACCACAAGGCCAATGACCAAGCCTCCGATGATAAACGCAAAGGCATTTATCGTATGTTGGATTGTGATATTCATCATTTCATTATATTCACATAATCAGCATTTGTCAACGCTGGTTATAACTCTGGCTCGGCGGAAAGTGTAAAGGTTTTAGAATCGTATGCGGTATTGATATTGTAGGCTATACTCTCCGGTTTCATCTTTCTTAATAAGAATTTCATTCTTGTCGTCGAGAAAATACTCGACATTAAACTCGTTCGAAAATGAAGTCAAATCATAGGTATAAGTGATAAAGAGGTTGCGAGAAATATACTTACCCACTGTCACCCTTGTTTTCTCATCGGCCTCAAATAACGGGGTTTCGATACGGAAGTAGTCAAAGCCGGTATATTTTCTGATTCGTCGGGATACATCGCTCTCGAGCCAGGAGACGATACTCCCAGGTAGAATTTTCCCTACATATTCACCCTGTTTTATCTTATCGAGTTCTTCCCAGGTGATGTTGAGGTTGAGATAGGTCAGAATGTCCTGTTCGCTGTAACGTCCTGGTGGGTCGGTGAAGAATTCAAATATCGGCTCTGAGACCGGTCCAAAGAAATGGAGAATAATTTTAATCCCACCGCGGGTGTTCATTCTTGCCCAGACATCCAGTTCAGGGTCGATTATCTCCTGAGGGATGAATGTAATATTACCTCTGGTGACAGTGAGGGTATGGTTGAGCCAGTAGAAGGTTCCACGCTGTGATTTTAAATTACCAGATATTGATAGAGGTCCTTTATCTTTAATCAGATACAGCTCACCGCCGAATTCTATGTCGGCCGATTTATTGCGTAACCATATATTCCGGTCCGCCTTTAGCCTGAGGTTCATCCTCCAGTTATTATTACCGGTTTTTGTAGTATTTGAACTAAACCTTGTACCAAAATCGATCGGGACAATCGCCTCTTTCAGGGTGATGTTGCCATTGTAAAACATAATGCCGTTATCCATACCGATTGAAAAGTTACCACTGCCGACCCCGAAGGCAAAGGGTAGATATTGTACCGGTGCGTCCTTGAAGCTCAAGTCATATTTGAAATTACGCACCTTAAATTTTTGTTCCAGTTTTACCACACCGCCCGCGTATACAGGAGCCGTCGGCAAGGAACTGCCAACCCGGGTGGAGGTAACAAGTGCCTGCACATCTCGGAATATCAGTTTCTTACCTTTGAATATTATTTTCCCTGATACCGAATCGAACCGTGAGGCGATTACCGGTAGACCAAAACTCGCCTGTTTAACTAACAGCTCACCGGAGAGTGCGAATTTCTCGAGGTCGCCCTGAAAATGTAAACGGCCGTTAATCAATCCTGCAGGATTATCCAGGAATTTCTGTAGAAATTGTAGATGTCCGGCCTGGAGATTTTTCATCTCCAATTTTAAATCAGAATTCTGCTTCCTGATGAAACCATGAATATACAATCTCTGATTACTGGCATCGGTGATACTTAAAGAGTCGAGATAGAGGTATGTTTTCTCATGCTGATAGTAGCCCGCAGCAGAAAGCAGGGCATCCTTCAATCCTCTAAAATTAACTTTTTCAGCCCTGATATTAAAATTTGTATCTTTAAATTTGAACTCTAAAATTCCTTCGAGCTTTTCTTCTAATTTGAGCAGTTGCGCCAGTTTATCCAGATTTCCGTGTCTGAGTTGAATACTTAAGGGTGAAATTGATATCCTCATATCTCCATCAATAAATTTCAGGTGTAATTCATCAATCTTATGCGCAGGTATATCAAATTGAATTGGCGCACGATTAGTTGTCTGGATACCATTGTATGTGGCAAGTAAAACATCAATCCTTCCTGCAAGTTGGTCGTCTAATTCGCCCTTCACTATTACGCTGTCGGAGTCCTGTCTCATCCGGATAGTGAATTGTCTGTTATTGATTCGGAGTCCTAATCTTTGAATGTTGAACCTTTTATAGACAATATTTTTAAGATAAATCTCTGCTCGTTTTTCTTTTTTATTTACCTGAAAATTATTAAATTTTATGTAAAAGTTTTTGATGTTTAGAGTATCGTATCCAAACTCTTTACCTTTGATATTTGCCGTAATGCTGAAATCATTAATCTTTGAGAATTCTCCCTGGATAGAGGCGGTTCCTTTTAATAGACCTCTGATCGGAAGGTATTCTGAAAATCTATCGAGCCTAAAGTCGTGAAACTGGAGTGAAAGATTGAACGGAAATTTTTCTTCTCGAACCACCTCTCCATTAATCCTTAGAGTCTTTTTTCCTTCGATTGTATATATCGAATCAATCTTAATTCGGGAGCCCTTGACTGTCCCGAAGGCAAATAGGGAGTCGATACCGAAGCCTTTTTCTCGAGGTGAGTTTAGAAAGGCAGTATATCTACGATTGCGATAGGAGAGATAACCGCTGATCAGGATGGGCGTTTTTGCGTTGATATATTCAGCAAGGTCTACATCTCTGAAGTTTGTTTCGAACTCGAGCTTTTTCAGATTTAGAACCCTTGCCTGGGCAAATAGTGTGCCTTTTAGAATCCGGCCATCGAAGATATTTAAGAGAATCGTATCGGATGAGGATGTGGTTTCGAATCGGAATCGCTCAAATGGGGAAAAACCCTTGATATCTCCGTGGAGTTTCGCTATGGGCTTGCCGTCCTGAAGACCGAACACACCGGAGAAGTCTATTCTACCTTTATGGAGTGAAAGCTGCTTAAGGTCAACTTTTGCCTTTTTAAATTTTATCAATAATCT
Organism: Caldifarciminota bacterium 4484_100; assembly: GCA_002049785.1. Classification (GTDB taxonomy): domain Bacteria; phylum Hydrothermota; class Tepidihabitantia; order SM23-42; family SM23-42; genus 4484-100. Next base: position 670 of record MUKB01000072.1, on the reverse strand, counting down.
CTGCTCGGCAAGCTGATAATCAGCCTCGGCTTCGATGTTAATACCTCGGCCTTTGAGTTTTATCAGTTTGGCTAAGACCCCTTTGTGGTTGATTATCGCATTGATGTTTGTTGAATTTATCACAATGTGATAGTCGGGATATTGAAATGAGAGGTTCATTGTACTCAAGAAAATTTTTGGCCCGACAAAGTCTATGAAGATAAGACCGGATATATTTTTAATAGTGTGTTTATAATCGGTGATTCTGAAGCCTGAAAAGATGTTGCCGGTTATTTCGGTATAGTCTACCTTTATATGGGCACTCCGTTCCAAAATTTTCAATGTCAATGCGCCTATGTTTATTTTTTTGAAACCGATATAGATTGTAATTGCGACAAGAAAGATGATTATCAAAAGAATATACTTCTTCATCTTAGAATATATGGTAGAATCCCAGATACAGACCGTAGCCGCTATCGTTCAAGGGGAGACCAAAATCTGCGCGCAGGGGACCGATTGGGGTGAAATATCTGAGACCGATTCCTATATCTGCTTTTAGAAATTCGGTTTTGTTCAGATTTATTTTGTTGTCTATACATCCACAATCAAAGAATGTAACGACACCGAAACGAAATGGCAAGGAGATTCTATATTCAAGATTGTAGTTAATCAGTATCTTACCGTATTTTTC
>MUKB01000071.1 GCA_002049785.1 Caldifarciminota bacterium 4484_100 | reverse complement strand
GTAAGACCTAATTGACGATGATTACTACCGGAATAGCTGAGTTCCAATCTCCCCAATTGAATCGCCATCCCATATTCTGGTTTCAATGGTTCAGTATTTACACCCAGAATAAATTTTACGATTTGATAAGGATGGAAATCGAGTCCGAAGTTAAAAAAAGGGAAATTTATTTCTAACCCGCGTACTGAAAAATAGAAAGACAGCTGCTCATTACCCTGGTAATAGGTGAAGAGTTCATATCCCAGGGGTAGACAGTCAATCTCAGAAAATTTTGGAAAGTTAAGATTGGTAAACCACAATGAGCTCTTAAACGACCCCTTGCCATAACTGCTGCCAACCTTCAGGGTGTAGCTGTATTCACTATTCCCATTTTCAATCCAGTAATTTAATAGTGAAATATCCAATCCAAGATGAAACCCTTTAATTGCTTCAAATCCCAGTCCCAGACCGAGTAGATTCTCACGATAAAATTCGTTACCAAAGCTGACCACGGTGAATCCAAAATTGTTCAACTGGAGAAATAGGTTATATTTATTGAGACCCGGGATACTGAACTTATTTTCTATATTGAATGTCGCTGAGATCCTCTTTTCGACAAGGTTTGCAGGATTGAATCGGGATTCCCAAAAAAATGATGGCGGAAATAGAAAAGATTCAAATACCGTAAAGAGGAATATTAACATTCTCTAAAAACTACTCTGTTGGTGCCGATTCCACCTTCAAAACCATCTTCTCAACACCCACCACCACAATACGTTCGTCTTTCTTTATTTTCTTATCGCTGACCGCATTCCAGAATTCCCCACGGACAAAGACCGTACCTCCCTTCGGACCGATTGTCGTCTTTGCTGTTCCAAACTCTCCAATCAACCCTTCCCGACCTGAAACCTTTCTTCTAAATTGTGCACGGATTCCCAGGGTCAGCAGAAAGACGACGAATCCAACAACGATAATTACAACAATCATAATCACCTCCCAGGATACCCTTAAATAGGGAACATCACTTTCAAATAATATCAATGAACCAAGAATCAACGATATCACACCCGGGGAAGATTGAGCCCGGGTTTTGAAGTTCAAAGAATAGTCCATAAATCCCCAAGAGTAAAAGGATATAAGCGATATTCGGATTTGTCAGAAGAAGTAATAATCTTTCTCGCAGGGTCATTTTGATCTTTTTAACTGGTGCAGCCCTAGTATGAAGAACAACCTTTCTCTCATCAATGTTAACCGTTCTGCCATCCAATTTCTCCAACAGCCGATTTTCATCTCTGGCGACAACATCGCATATGCCAAGGCGCCGGGCGGTCTGGGCATCAACGGATGCACTCTTTCTGACCGCCTCTTCAGCCCATTTTAAATTTCTACCGCGTGTCTTTGCCAAGGCTTTCAGATAAGCAACCGCATCATTGGTGACTTTTTCAATCATCACGCTATCCATCTTCTCCTGCCCCATCGAAACCGGATGGGCCGCCCCGACATTTGTTCCCGGTGCCATTGCCGCAATATGACTGGCATAGAGAATAAAAACTCCGGCCGAAGCAGCACGGGCTCCACTTGGAGCCACATAGACAACAACCGGAATTCGGGCATTAAGAAGCCTTTTCGTAATCTCGCGCATCGATTCATCAAGCCCACCTGGTGTATCAATCTTTATGATTAAACACTCTGCTCGATTCTGCTCAGCAATTTCAATACTTCGAAGAAGATAAGAACTGCTGGCTGGGCTGATTACTCCGTCTAACTCTGCAACATAAACAACATCAGAGGAAACGAGAAAAGACAACAACAGAAATAGGAACATAATTTATCTTAATCATATTTTTTATAATGTCAACAATCAAATAGCATACTACATCATTAAATAGAAAAATAATATCTATTTTTAAAAGATTTTAATTTTGCGCTTCGGTTAACTGTCCCTTTAAAATTTTTTTTAGATGCATTTAACCCTTGACAATTTTTAAATTATGATTATAATTACCACAAAGGAGGTAATAATGCGCAAGTGCGGTTCAAAAAAGAAAACAAAAAAGAAGAAGACAACTAAAAAGAAAAAGACGACAAAAAAGAAAAAGACGACAAAGAGAAAGAAGAGAAGATAAGTTGCACAGAGAAGGGGGATGAAAATCCCCCTTCTCTGTTTAATCCTTTATATTGACAATTAAAAAAAGTCAGCTATAATAGATTATGAATGCGGATGATTTCTCAAACCTTCATAAAAGTCTAACAAAGAACATTGAAGAAATAAAATCGATGGTTAAAAATAAAACTTTCCTCAAGGAACCCGAAAATGTGAAGTCATTAGAAAGGTTAAAATATCTTTTCTATAGTTTGATAAAATCGCTTATTGATATCGGACATAGTATTGTCCTGGAAAATGATTTTAGAGACCCATTAAATCGAGCCGATATCTTCATCAGCCTTGCAGAAAACAAAATCATATTACCTTCTGTCGTTCCCGGTGTGAAGAAAGCGGTGATTGCGCTCCCTCGTATAAACAGTACAGGACCCGAAGAAATTACTGAACTTATAGGGGCCAGCATCAATGACCTCCATAAGTGCCTCGACTCATTCGTGGTGTATTTTAAGTTAAAGGATAAGACATAACATTTGATTCTTTTAAATAAAATCTTCATATTCATCTTTGGTACTTTAATTGGAAGTTTTCTCAATGTTCTCATATACCGGATACCCAGGAGAATATCGATTATCAAACCAAATTCATTCTGTCCAAATTGTCATCGACCAATCAGATGGTATGAAAACATTCCCATTCTCAGTTTTATTATGCTCAGAGGTAGATGTGCAGGTTGTCGGAAACGGATCAGTATCCATTATCCCTTGGTTGAGTTAATCACAGGACTACTTCTATTCTATTCCTATCTCCATTATCAATTAAGTATACAATTTTTCTTCTATTCGTTCTTTTTCTGCTCATTGATAGTAATTTCAGGAATTGATTTTAGCCATCAGGTAATCCCTGATTTCATATCGATACCGGGAATCGTTCTCGGAATTCTACTACAGATTCTCACCAAAAACTTCCTATCCGGGATTATCGGTCTCGGATTTGGTGGTGGCCTTATTCTCCTGATAAGGGTGTTCGGTGGTTATGTTTACAAAAAGGAGGTAATGGGTTTGGGTGATGTATTCCTTACTGCTATGATCGGCGCATTCATCGGATTCCCATTGATCATCCCGGCAATATTCATCGCCTCATTAGTCGGAGCACTCTTTGGCCTTCTCTATATCAAGGCAACTCATCAAACCCGGGATGTTCCGATTCCATTCGGTCCTTTTCTCGGTGTTGGTGGTATCCTGGCTCTGTTGTTTCGCTCCCAGATTTTATCCTTACTCTTTTGTATAGGTCATCCTTAAAAAACCTAATGTGAGAATCATCACAATCGTTGGTCCTACAGCAGTCGGTAAGACCGGGCTTGCGATGAGCCTGGCAAAAAAAATTTCTGGAGAGATTATTTCCGCAGATTCCCGGCAGGTCTACAAATATCTCGATATCGGAACCGCCAAACCTTCTATCACTGACAGAAAAGAGGTCGTATTTCACCTCATCGATTTTGTCGACCCGCAGGATACTTATTCAAGCGGCCAATTTGCACGCGATGCCGAGATCTGCATATCAGAGATTCTCAGAAAAAACAGAACCCCGATTGTTTGTGGCGGAACCGGTCTATATATTCGCGCCCTGTTCAATCCGTTCCACCCCTTACCTCACGCCAACAAAGAAATCAGGAATCGCCTCTTAAACATCCTCGCCAAAAAAGGTCTGGAATATCTTTACCAGAAATTACAGAGGATAGATCCGGCCTGGGCAAAAAGAATTAATCCCCATGACCGTCAACGTATCCTCCGGGGACTTGAAGTATATGAAATTACCAGAAGGCCATTGAGTAAACTGATTCAATCAAGCCCAAAAAAGGCAAAGTTTCTTCCATATTATATAGGCCTCAATCTACCCAGAACCATCCTTTACCAGCGTATTAACCAGAGATTTGACCAGATGATAAAGAATGGGTTAATTCAAGAAATAAAATTGCTCCTGAAAAAAGGTTTCTCACCCCAATCAAATGCTTTGAAGACAATCGGCTATAAAGAGATAATTCAGTATCTGCATGGTGAACTGTCTCTTGAACAGGCCACTGCCCGGGCCAAGCAAAGGACAAGAAACTTCGCACGGCGGCAGATTACCTGGTTTAACAGTATTCCGGGATTGAAATGGTATAATCCTCAGGATAAAAAAATCATCGAATTGATTATAAAGAAATTGAGGCTCGACTAACCACCTTTTTTATATCCGATATCCCTCAAAAATTTATATCTCTTTGCCCGCTCCTCTGCGCCTTCAATGCCTTTCGGTTTATAACCATCGATTACACCGATAACACCTCTTCCCTGTTCAGTTTCAACGCAAAGTATCTCAACAGGATTTGCAGTAGCGCAGAAGATATTACACACTTCCGGACATTGTTTAATCCTGGGCAACACATTTATGGGAAAGCTATCTTTAATGAAAATAATAAAGAAATGGCCTGCCCCAATTTCTAAGGCATAATGCTGAGCCAATTTTATCAGTTCCTCATCGTTTCCTTCGTAACGCACCAAACATTCCTGAGATGCTTCACAAAACGCCAGACCGAATTTTATTCCGGGTACACTATTCATTAGCGCCTCATAGAGATCTTCTGCGGTTTTAATGAAATGGGTCTGACCACAGATTACATTGACCCCGGGTTTTGGGGTTATCTGAACTTTCTTGAACTCCATATTGACCTCCTCAATTAATAGCCAAGCTCCTTCAAAAACCTCTTATTCTTCCGCCAGTGAGGTTTAACCTTCACCCATAATTCAAGATAGACCGCTCGGCCCAAAAATTCTTCAATCCCTTTTCGGGCATTGGCACCAATCTGCTTTATCCCTGCTCCATCCTTACCGATGATAATCTTACGCTGGGATTCCTTCTCAACATAGATCGTCGCCCGGATAAAATCTTTACCCTTCTTCCGTTCTTTAAAGTCCTCAATCACCACACAGGTTGCATAGGGAATTTCTTCTTTAAAAGTCCTAAAGATCTCCTCACGAATCAGTTCTGCAACAAAAAATCTCTCTGGACGGTCAGATAGGTCATCCTCAGGATAGAGGAATGGACCTTCAGGAAGATAACTGAATAACACTTTCTTAAGTTCATCTATCCCTTCACCGGTCAATGCCGATATCAGCAAAATCTCATCGGGACCGAAGTCTTTGAGCTTATTCATAACTGGAAGGAGATCACTCTTTTTGACCAAATCGATCTTATTGATGGCCGCAATCAACACCGAGGGCCGCTTTGGTAGAAAGAGATCTTTTGGAAACTCAGATTCACTAAACCAGGGTGTAGTGACCCACAGTACTATATCGGCGCTACGAATACCTATCTTAATCTGTTCTACCATCAATTGCTGAAGTTCATATTCGGGTTTGATAAGTCCGGGTGTATCGAGAAAATAGCATTGACAATCGCCCTCGGTTAGAATACCAAGGATTCGATTCCTTGTCGTCTGAGGTTTTTTAGTCACTGCCGAAAGTTTTACTCCGATTAAACGATTAAGCAATGTTGATTTACCCACATTGGGTCTACCGATTATTGAAATATATCCAGCCTTCAAAACTTTGGGAAAGGGGGACCGTTTCTATCCCCCAATCCCTAATTCTCCGTTTCTGGTGCAGACTTCTCTTTTGTCTCCTTCGCCCGCCGTTTTGTCTTCTTTTCCTTCTCTTCGGTAGGTTTCGGTTCGGTTATCGGCTCGGGTTCTTCAAATGTCTCTTCTTTAATCTCCAGAAGGTTCTTATCATCCTTCTTCTTCACCAGCACAGTAAATATCAGGGTATTTCCCGACCAGAATATCGCCTTACCCAGTGAAACAACAAAGAGGATGATTAAATAGTAGATGATACCCATAATAAACGAAGCGATCGCACCCGCCCAGGCTTCATACGCGGCAATATAGTCAGGTGGGTATAGAATATTGGGCATACCAATCCAATCTAAGTATCCGGTAACGAGATTGTTCCACCACTCCGGACAGATTGAGGGGATGGTAATCTTTACATAATAAGAGGCATTCGAAAATATATTATCCAGTTTATCAGCAGGAACAATAATACCCAGAACAGTATTACCCAAAAAAATCGCCTTGGCCGCAAAGAATCCCAGAATTACCACACCAATTACAATAACAATCTTCAACAAAATTTCGTAGCCGATAAACCTCCAGGGTTGATCGTTAATCACCGAGAAGGACTCAAATAGCGTATCAAATGTGTCGTTACCGGTTTCTCCAACAATGGACGGACCGATAACCAAACAGACAACAGTTACGATCACCAGATAGAGAATAAAGAGGCTCACCGCAAATGCCGGCACCGCCATTACCGCCAAAAAGAGCTGGCCAAAATAGGGAACCCAGGTAATCAGGGCGAGGATTATACCCATTACCAAAAGGGCAATGATAAAGAGAATCAGAACCGCGGGTGCGAGAATCACTGATTTACTATGTTTGAGGGCAAATTTTATCGCTTCTTTAATCTCATAAAATTCATCACCCTTCAACTGTTCATAGGTGATCTTTGAAACCGCGGTTCCGGTAATCAGAGCAACACATATCCACCACAGTAATCCAACCACCCAGATAATCCAGGAATACCAGGGCAGGCCGCTCGGATAGACGGGAACTAACCGAAATGTATCCCAGACTTCACCAAATTCCACACCAGCAGAGATGTAAGCGATATAGGACAATATCCCATACCCAATAAAGGCAATTAGTAAACCAAGGAACGAAACCCAAATTTTCTTGGCGCTGAAGCCAAGTCTACCAGCGCGGAAAACATCTTTATAATTGAAGTGTAAGGTCGTCACTTCACCTCCTTTCTTAAGTTATTTTGTATTATAATCATAAATCATAGGTTGTCAATACAATATTATCTCCCACGGTTTTGACCATGGGCTAAATAATACCTGACTCCTCTCCACTTTTTGTTTCGATTTTTTAGAATATTCTGCTGAATTCATTTCAGTATCTCTGGTTTGTCTTGTTTTTTTGGCTTCTTTGATTTTTCTGGTTTGAAAAATTTAGACCCTGAAATAATACTGAGATTCCTCAACACAGGGTTCAG
>MUKB01000070.1 GCA_002049785.1 Caldifarciminota bacterium 4484_100 | reverse complement strand
GCATGGATGACATTATTAATCAACCGAAGCACTGCAGGATGGTAATGGTCAAAGAGCTGATTCACCTTCTCATTACCGCGGTCTACAGCCAGGGTATACTGGGTAAGGTCATTACCCTTATTGCCCGCCATCCCAGAAATGGATTCGCCTCATGATAATCAGAAAAGATCTTATCACCACCCAGATCAAAGGTGCGGATAATCACCGGGTGGGGTTTCATACTCTGGGCAAGGGCATTATAAACCCGAAACTGCTCTTCTTCAGTAGGACTACCACGGCGGGCAAGATAGAGAAATTCGGTTCGAAAGAGACCGATACCCACTGCACCATATTTTTTGGCATAGGTATGCTCGGCAAAGAATTCAATGTTGGCGGAGATGTCTATGTATTTTCCATCCCTTGTCTTGGGTGGAAGTTCACAATAGGGTGATAGGGCCTTGGTTAAACGTAACTCCTTCTTTTGCTGTTCTTGATAAAAACGGATCCTACCGGGGCTCGGATTTTTAATCACAATTCCCCGATCTCCATCAATGATTAAATCCTCACCATTTTCAATTCGTGACAAGAGCCCTTTAATACCCAGGACCGCAGGTATCTGCAGAGCCCGGGCAGTGATTGCAGTATGTGTGGTTCTTCCACCTACCTCAGTGGCGATACCCAGGATATTTTTGGGATCAATCAATGCCGCTTCTGAGGGTGAGATATCGCGCGCAATTAGGATCCTTCTTAACCCGTTCGATAATCTCTTTATCATCAAGCATCATCACCTGGGCATCAAGAAATTGTGCGAAGTCTTCGCCGATTTCCTGATTGATGCGTGTCTTGATGTTGTTCAATTCCTGGCGTGTCTTTTCAATCGCATCTTCAAATCGTGCTATCTCCTTTTCAAGGTAGATTGGAAGGATGGGGGTTTGTAATATCTCAACCTCGCCAGGTTCATAGATATATGCCTTTCCCCGGGCGATGCCATGGGAAACGGCAATTCCTTTTAAAATCCTTTCTCGTGCCATCAGTCCTGCTCCTCCAGAATCTTTTTCAAGGCGGCCATTGCCTTCTTTTCATCCTCACCCTTGCAGGTCAGCACAACTTCGCTGCCTCTTTCGCAGGCAAGGGTCAGGATACCCATTATACTTTTGCCGCTGACTTCGATTCCATCTTTCATTAAAGTTACATCGCTCTTAAATTTTTCTGCAAGCTTCACAAATCGTGAGGCCGGGAGCGCATGCAATCCATTTTTGTTTAGTATAATAATCTTTTCACTTATCATCTTTTATAATAACGCAAAGATTATGACAATAAGTATGATCGAAATCGTGTAGAAAGTAGCAGGTAATCTGTAGATGAACATTGAGATGAATAGTGGTATCAGAGGGATCAGAATAAGACTGTTGTTCTTCCATTGCACCAGAAGTATAAGAAGACCAGCAGCGATTGCTCCGACTATTTCGAAGACTTGCTGGACCTTTTTGAATCGGGCTGAATTTAAAAGGTATATAATATCCGGGCCCAAGCGGTAACCATCCAGAATTCCAGTTATTCGATGGTAGAGGTGAAGGATGTTATATGGAATTATAAAGCCAAATATTCCCCATAAACCAAATTTTAGGCTCAAGATAACTGCAATAATAAGCAGCGATGGACGAATCGTCTCCCAGAATAGTAAATCCCCGCTTGAAGCCAGACTGGTCTGGGCGATTGCAATGAAGTGTTTGATTTCATCCGGAGATTTTTTCCCTTCGTCATAGAGTCGGGTTACTGCTCCCACGATATAGGCTGACATATAAGGATGGGTATTGAAGAATCCTTTATGGTTGTTAAGTATCAATTCCTTTTTATCCTCCCGCGCACCGCTTAATATATTTGCGAGAAACCCCATACCCTGGAGTGTAGTAAATGACCACGATGTTTGGATAAAGAGGTTCTGTAATAATAATTTTATAAAACGAGTAAAGCCAAGCTGCATAGTCCTCCTACGATAAAAAAGATTAATGTTCTTTTTTTGATAAATAAGTAACATCCGTTTGCAATCCCGGCTCCGATGCCGATGATCAGTAGTAGCTGAGGGTTTAGTTTTAAAAATTGTCCAGGGATGATGAAGTATCGAGCGAAAATGAAGTATGCGAAAAAGAGAATAAACCCCCGGATATATGCGGTTCCCAGACCCAGGTAATGGAAGAGATAGAGGTGGGCTTTCTTTCTTAAAAACTGATGATATAATTTTTCGTTCAATCGTCGGGTGTATATCTCCATGGCTCCACCTGCCAGGGCTGCAGTCAGGGCCAAAACTATTGCAAGAAAGAGGCTTGAGTCCTGTGGATTTAGGTTTTTCAGAAAAAGATATGTGCCCACGCCCACAATACCTGCTCCCTGGGCATCAGGTGGTATATCCCTACCGATCGGCAGCCCACCCAGAAAGATGAGTTGAATAACCGCTCCAAGCATTATTCCGGTCTTCGGTTCTCCAAAAATTGCACCCAGGATCGTTCCTGCAATAATCGGCTGGGAGAGGCCGAATTCACCGATGGCGTATTTGTCCAGGATAAATAGACCGCCCAAGAAACTCATCAAAACTGGATTCATAGTATCACCCTTAGTTGTGGTAGGGACTTGAAGATTAGCATAAGCCCGATGCCCTGGGTTATCCTTTCCTGCCCGGACTCAAAACGGGAGACGGTTTCGATTTGATAACTGAGGAGTGAGAATGGTCGGTCGGCCTGGATTGAAATTGCAAAACCTCGGTCGTCTATGCTAAATTCTTGGAGCTCTTCAATTTTCAATTTTTTGCGTTGGTGCCACTTTTTATTGATGCAGAAACGGGGGGAGAAGAGACCCAGGGAGAGTTCAATCCCGAAGATATTTTTATTGCCTCGGTATTTTAATTCAATGATTCGGTTGTTTTTTGAATTCAGTTCTATCTGTTTTTCAATTTCACCACAGAATTTTAATCTTAAAGGTTTTAATCTCATTACCTTAAAACGGTCATACCTGATGTCTTTCCCAAGATTCCTGCCTCGAAAGAATTCATTCAATGAAGGAATCCTGTGTAGAATATGGTCGATGCCAAAACCCCTGGGATATCTGTCATAGACCAATCTTTTTTTATGATACACCTCAGGATGTCGGCCCAGATAGTTAAGCAGATTGCGCTTCTCCTTTCGGTGGTCAATTTCTATGAAACTGGCAGTGTCAGGTTTAATCACAAAGAAGAAATTTTTATCGCTGTAGATTAATTCTTTTTGACTATCACCATCAAAATCCTTCTCTTCATAATGGGCCTTTGTCTGAACACCTTCGGCCTTGAGTAAATTTTTGTAGACCTCAGCCCGGAGATGAGGAAGATAGAGTCCCCCAAATAGACCGTGCCAGTAAGCGCAAGCAGATTGGCCACGCCATAAGTCCTGGATATGTCGCTTTTTGTTTTTTATATTCTGTGAGACATAGAGCATTCTTTTGTGCATAAGGTTGGCTTCAGGATACTTTCTTAAGAAATTGTAAAAATAGCCACCACGAAGAAAGGTGAAATACTTCTTGCCCAGACATTTCTTTAATCGCCTATAAATCCGGGTTCGTTCTGGAGGCAGGGTCCATTCCTCCATCTCGGTGTAAGATGAAGAGGGTAGATATATCTTACCCGCAGGCTTCTGATTAGCAATATCGCTTAACAGGACCGTTTCAATCTCTGGATTCTTCTCAAGGAAGTTGAGGAAGCGGTCGAGCCAGCCCTGTTGATATACCCGTTTATAGGTGCCAGGCCAGAACCCGAACTTCTCGCCATCATCAGCCATTATCCATAATATCCGGGATTTTGATCTGTTCAAGAACTTTTTTACCCGATTGAATTTCTGGAAAGGTATTAAATAACGAAGGTCCATAGAGATGGGAAAAATTTTGAGTATATCACCTTCTTTTTCAGTGATATAGTATGAGTTGAGTCTATTTGATGTAAGACCTTCCCTTAAAAAGACGGTATCGTCAATGAGGGTATATTCAATTCCGGCAGCACATAAAACCCGAATCAGTTGGGGTTCCCAGACTCGCTCGGTCAACCACAACCCACGGGGTTTAATCTTAAATTTCTGATATAGATAATCATTGAAGAACTTAATCTGGTCTATTGCATCTTGTTCCGGAATCATACTGAGGATCGGCTCGGCATAGGCTGAGCCAAGGAGTTCAGCCTGACCCCGGGTAAGACTATCCTTTAACAGTTCTAAGTGTTCAGGATGGTTGCGGTTAAGCCATTCCAGAAGCGGGCCTGAATAATGGATACCAAATTTTATCTTCTTATGGCGCAGAATTGTATCCAGAAGTGGTTGGTATGCATACTTATATGCTGATTCAAAAACTTCATCAAAATTACCTGGCGGTTGGTGATTGTGAATGTAGAATGCAAATCTAATCATCGCCCCATCCCAGCCAGTTTCTTCACCACATAGACCGGCATTGAATTTGGCAACTGTTTTCCGATTATCTTGATACCTTTCTGATGGAGATAGACAATCGACTTGATGTCATCAGGAGAGAGGAAGATATAAGGTGCGATCTCTCTGCTTCCTTCTTTGTAACCGATGCCACCAACATTTACCTCTTTTATGGAAAGACCTTTTTTGACAAGTTCTGAGGCCTCAGTCAGGCTTTCAACAACAATCATAATCTTTTTCTTATTGGCACCTGCGACATCGCGCACACAACTTATTAAATCCGTGCATACGAATTCAATCTCTTCAGGGATGGCCAGACGATAGGCATTGCATGCCCACTCATCTTTACTAATAATATCCGAGGCGAGGATGATCTTTTCAATACCAAGGGGCCGAACCCAGCCTGCAATCACCTGGCCATGGATGAGTCGGTCATCAACCCTTAAGATTACCATTTCAATCCCAGAATTCCCATTTGATTGTAAAGCTGAACCGTCTTTGCGGCATCTCATATTGGGGGATATAGCTATAGGTAAGATTCAGTAGATTTGTTGCTCGAAGATATAGATAGAGGTTGATGAACCTGAAACCGGCACCACCTGAGACTGTCTGGAATCCATCAATTTCGTTTCTATTAACATTGAAGGTAGTACCGAAGCGTTTGTACCATAGCCTCAGGGTAATACCAAAACGTTTAGTTTCACGGCTGAGTCTGGTTTCAATTTTTAATAGATCCCTGGGTGTAAAAACAAATGAGTCTGCCTTAAATAGGTGATAACCAGAGAATTTTACTGAAATTCTGGTGGTTGTGTTGGTGTCCACATCAGAGAATTCTAAGGGCAGATTCAGATAACCGCTCAATCCAGTGGATGGTATGAGCGAACAATTTTTGTAGATATAAAAGTCATTACTGTCTGGAAAGACCATCATTCCATTTTCATAATTGATACGGTAAAGGTCTAAAAAAATATATGGAGTTTGAGCCCTGAACCCCTGATAAAAAATGGTGCTCGGAACGAGTTCTTCATTTCCCTTCAGTTTAAATAATGGGAAAAAAGTATCAACTGCGGCTCTGGTCTGTATCCAGGACGGCTCCTGGAAATTTTTGTAAAGATAAAAATTGAATAGGCATGAATCAGAGAGATAAAAACCGAGCTCAATCCCGGGGTAATAATGGTCACCCATATCGGTATGGGCACCATAACCAAAGGATGAAATCGAAAAACGGCCAAGGGAACGGGCCAATCGGATACCGGCGTCAATTAGATAACGATTTCCCGGGTTAAATCCGGAATTCTCAATTTGTGCCCACGTGCCCGAAAACTTCCAGATGAGGTTACATAATCTAATGTTATAATCGGCGGTGGTGCTTAGCCAATATTTTTTCAATGCATAGAAAGGAGTTTTTGTGGCATTATAATTGAGGCAAACCTTATGTCTTCCCTTTTGAACTGTCAGGTCGAGATCGAAAAAATTTTCGGTTCCATCAATCAGAGAATCGATAAGGGCATTATGTTCATTGGTGGAATAGAAGATATCAAGGCGCATTGGCAGGAAATGGTTGTTGTATAGGTTTGTATAAATGGAAAAGAGCTGGAAATTTTGATTTAATGAAAGCCCAACATATTTGTGGTATAGGCCATCAATATAAATGCCTGTTTTGTCACTCAGGGGGCGGGCCAGCCCAAAGTTATATAAGTTCTCTTCAAAATCACCATTACCATACCTGATGTATGAAAAGGGTCTGGGTGATTCATTTACGCGGGAACAGAGGTTTATGCACGGTCCTGAAAAATCTGTGCTTAAGGTAACTTTTTTAAAAAAGTGTGCAGGGATAAGATTTAGATTGAAATAGCCAGATGGTTCGTTATTTAAAGGGTGGCCATTAAGATAGATATCTTTAAATCCGAAGACTACTGGATGGGGATTAATGAAACTGAGTCTTCCATAACCGCACTGCAAGATTGTTAGAGGAAGGGGAAGGAGAGCTTCAGGAAGTAGGGCGTCAAAGTCATTGAGTTTTATCTCAATCAGCGGCCTAAATACAGGCTCATAGTCTATGATTTCTGGAATTTCATAAAGATTTGTATCCACCGCTGTCGTGTCACTGTTTAGTAATAAGAAGATAAATATCACTCATAGATTATATTATAAAAAATTCCCTTGTCAACCCTATTGATTCCTTGACCAATTCGATTTTATGGCTGAAAAAAGGCCGGCTGAAAGGCGGATAAATGATCTGTTTGTTTACAATAATCGATTATATATCGGCCAGGGTGATGCAGTGGTCAATACCGGACCCACGGATGTAGTGTTCTATGATTTTACCCGGGGAAAATTTATAACTGAATTTACGGTCGATGAGGAGGCGATCTATCGATATCAGGAGGTTGATGGACAACTGGTGATTCCAGGGGTGAAGGCGACTGATACCAATAGATTCGGGAATCTTTATATCCGTACCGATACCGGCTGGATAAAATTGCAGACAATCCCCAACGGTGTGCATATAAACTCCCTTGTCAGTTTCAGAGACCAGTTGTTTGCCGGGGTTGATGCATTCAGTGAGGTTGGTGATGGTCAAAAACTCTTTTTTGGTGCGATATATGTATCATCAGATAGAGGTCGAACCTGGTCAATTTCAAACACAACACAGAGTGATGATAGAAATATCTATCGTATCAGGACAATTGTTGAATATAAAGATAAGCTTTATGCATTCCCTTATGCATTTTCTCCTCTCAAATTAAATCAGATTCCAGACCAGTATCACCAGGGTCTTTCCAAAAAACCATATAAAGGTTACTATCTTATCTTAACCCCGGATATTATGGGGAAGAATGATGTGGTTGTCTATGATGGTAATCTATGGCAACCAGATGATATTGTTGATGAGAAAGGTATATGCTATATTTTAAGCCCATTTGTTTTTTACAAAAAACTCGTTCTTCCGGTCATTTTTGGAGAATATGTTGATTATCTCTCTCTCCAGGAATGGATGCCCATCCAGGCCCGATTGAAATTCTTTGTCTATAATGGTAAAAAGGCACAACCCTTAAGGTTTGATTGTGATAGACTGTTTGAATCATCGACAGCCAGCTTGTATATGAAGGAGAGATCGGTCAGACTAAAGAAATTATCTGCTCAAGGGTCGAAGAGAATGGTCAGCTCTTCTGGACGGTTGAGAAAGGAGATAGAACCTGGGATGAATATGAGTATCAGAAGATTTATATTGCCAGGGCAGATACCGAGTTGAGTCGTGATATGCTCGGTAGATGGAAGGGTTCAGTAATAAAAGAGAAGATGAAAGCAGACATTGCAATTATCAGCCGGCAGTGCGTTAAGAAGGGGTTGAATAGAGGAGATATCTATCTTGAAGATATCTATGATATGAATTGTCGTAATCGACTCTGCACCTTCAGGGTCCGCGGCAAGAAATTGTTGAATATGTTGCAATACAATTTAAATCTTGATATTTCAGAACAGATATACATATCAGGGTGTGAACTGGAGATTAATAAAATTGACGGTAAGATGGAAATTGTTGAATCCTCGATTGAACCAGAAAAAGAATATTTTGTGGTAATTGAAGACTATCTGGCAGAAAGGGCACGAAAATTTTTTGGAGTAGAGATTGAATTTCAAAAGACCGATTATGATGTCTATGACTTATTACTGGATTGGCTTACTAAGAATAGAATAATAAAAGGATAGTAATACATTTGTAAGGAACAAAATACTGGGAAACTTATAGTGGCGCCAGAAAGGGCAGGCAGATCCGCGGCATTAGATCAAAACAGTCCAGAAGTTCAGAATACACCCCATCACCACCAAGAAAATCCCAAAATTCATTTGCAACTTTCAATTCTTTCTCTAAATCCAGCATTCCTTTAAGTGTCCATCTTTCATACGGCTTTGGTTCATAAGGATTATAGGGAATTGCAATATATGAATTAATATTTGCTTTTGGATGTTTTAACAAAAAAATCGCTACCCACTCTAATAATGTTCGTTTAAAATCTTTGAAATTACTGATATTCGGCTTGGCTGTCTTTAAGTCAAATAAATGAACTGACCCGTCGGTGGATTTGAGAAATATATCCACTTTTACAGTTTTTATTTTGTTTATCCGTCCTTTGTTACAAACTTTTCGTATTTTCTTTATCTCTTCCTTTTTGTCAGGAGTATGCCCAACCGATAATTTGTTCATAATACGATCAATTTCTATCTGGGCCGCTTCACTTATTTCATCTCCTACTGTATATTTTATCTGTGCAAAAGGAAAGTTCAAGCTCGCCAGTGTTTCAGCTACTGGTTCGAAAATGGAAGTACCAAAGGTAGTGTTTAGTGAATGGATGAATGAGAAAAGAGCCATTCTGTCCCGCCCGAGTAACCGAAAATGAAAGGGCATATTACTTGTTTCAGGTTTATATGAGTAAAATTTGTTTTTTAAACTCTCTTTGATAACACTTTCGATTTTTTTTATCTGCTTTTTTGTAAGAATCATTTTATTTTTCTTTTAAGTGAAATATTATCTCTGCATAGGCTGAATTTCTATCTTTTTCCACTCTATTAAGTACAGGCCTTTTATAGTGGTTTACAATCTTCATAGAAGCCGCCTCAGCAATTTTAGGGTAAAGGTTATATTTATCGTTGGCTACTAAAAATATATCATAATTTTTTTGAAGATATTTTTTGCAATTTATTAGAACATCAGCTATGCCTCTGATATACGAAAGTCTTGCTTCGGTCCCACATCAAATAATTCGTATGCATATGCGTGCTGCTCGTGATAATCTATAAGGCCAACATATGGTGGACTTGAGAAAATACCTCTTATCTTCTGCCTTGACAGTATTGCTGCAAATTCTGGTTTTTTCTTCATTATTTCTCTATAAATATCTATGGTTCTGCTATCCCCTGATAAACAAACTTGAAATGTATCTGTTCTTAATCTATCAAATTCTCTAAAACGTTGGAGTGTATCTATCGTATATCGGCGCCACCATCCACTGATTGTAAATAGAGGTTTACATATCTTGCCGTGCTTTTTGCAATAATATGTTTCTGTAACAGGTTGCTTCAAGGTTGCCAGATCGGCGTGTGTGGTCGCCCGACAAGAACGAACGGTTCTGCTTAATATAACTGTCAAAACCCTTTTTATGTCATTATTAGTTATACTTTTTATTTCACCAAGCAGAAAATCTATTTCTTCTCTGACTGGAAATAAAAACCACTTATCCAGAAATGTATTATTTCTGTCTTGCTTAATTTTAATTTGATATTTTTTAACTAAATCGTAGTAAATTTTCAGGAACCTTTTTTCTTTTTCTTCGGCGTATTTTTCTTCATTGATTTCTCCCCTCTTTATTTTTCTCTTGTATTCAGGGGATGGGAAATATTTATAATTGAATTTCGTCAATTCATGAAGTAAATGTTCCTCGAATGCAATATTATTTCTATTTTTTTGAAAATTATTTAATTTTAATGTCAGCTTACGAATTGTTTCTTCAACTAATGGGATATTGTGTTTTTCCACTTTAATATTACTGATCAAAGAGTTGAAAGCAGAGATATCAATGCCAATAGCGTGCATACCTAATTCATTTGCCTGAACCAGTGTTGTTCCACTCCCACAGAAGGGGTCGAGAACTATATCTCCTTTGCAGAAATAAATTTTTTTCTTAAATTCGTCAGTGTGACTATCCAAGAAATATTCTACCAGCTGCGGAATAAATTTACCTTTATACGGATGTAATCTATGTACATGCTTTGTTCTCTCAGATTCTTTATATTCTGCAAATGACAGATGCCAATTGAGGTCAGCCCCTAATATTTTTTTCCATTGTTTTTCTTTGTTGTATGTATCATAATAATTTTTTAACTCATTCATATCTATTAGTGGTTCTCCATCGTTTCCATATTTTTTTACCCTACCATATTGAAGTAAATATGAGATATTTGAAACTGTTATTTTACGGTTCAGATATTGAGATGCCCAGACGCTTGCTTCTTTTAAGTTAATTAACTTTTTTCCGTTTTCTCGAAATAAAGTTTGTTGATTCATCTTCTGTTATCCTTCGGTATCATCAAGTGAGTATAAATACCTGTTGTTCTCAGGCACTTATGTATCGGCAGTCTCTGTATAGATATTAGATCAGCTCCTCTTGTTTTACTGCCTGTCAAGTTTTTACCTCCGCTGATTCTTTTCGCTATTTTACAATACCAGATTCCCATCTTCAGTGGTTTTCTTTCATCAGGTACAGGATTTCGTCTCTGGACGGAGTAGCCTATTTACCTGAGAAATGCGGGTCTTCAGTTTCAGTATTTTGTAAATCTTTAAGGCATTCAAAAGATTCTTTTTAATTAACCTGTTGTCCGCGACTTTATTCAATTTCAGGCTGCGTCCATATTCAAAATGGGCATCAGCCAGTAGCCTTTTGTACTTCAATTTTCGCGCAATCCGGATGGCCCGAGTGAAATTTTCAGTGGACTTTTTTACCAAACCCTGAGCCAAATAGATGCGACCCAGATTGAGGAATCCGTTTACCTCAATCTCACTCGCCTTTGTCTCATGACCCAGAGCCAAAGCCTTCTTGGTGTAGAACAAAGCCTGTTCCAGCATACCCTGATTGAATTTTAAGTAACCGATTGCATTGTAGACATTTCCGATTGCAATTTTATTACCTACTGCTTCATAGATCTTTTGTGCCTCCTGTAGATGCCTTTCAGCACTCTTCAATTGACCGGTTTCTGTATATATATAACCAAGGCCGAACGAAGCATTTGCTACGCCCATCTTATCACCTAATTCTTGACTCATATGATGATATTTTTGCAGTAATTCGAGCGCCTTCTTATGCTCAAATTTACTTTCATATACTTCAGCAAGATTACCCAGGGCAACAGCAATTCCCCGTTTATCTCCAAGCTGTTCACTGATTTTGAGATATTTCTCAAACGATTTTATGGAACGCTGGTATTCACCCTTTGTCCAGTAGACAATACCCAAATTTACATTTGCCTGGCCGACACCGTGTTTATCACCCAGTTCCTCAGCAATTTTGAGATAGGTTTCCAGAAGGGTAATCGCCTTGTTATAATTACCCATTATGCGATAGGCGTTACCCAGATTACAACTTGCAATTCCGATACCGCTCTTATCCCCGAGTTCTTCGCTGATCTTTAGCTTTTTGTTGTAGGCATCGATCGCCTGATTGAATCTTCCCTGTGCCCGATAGATCGTCCCGAGATTGTTGTAGGCGTGGCCCAGGGCACGACGGTCGCCAAGTTCCTCCGCGATAAACAGGGTATCTTCCAACAGTTTTATCGCCTTATCATATTCACCTTTCATCGAGTAGACAATGGCCAAAGGGATGTATGCCATCTCCAGGGCACGCTTCAATTCAGGATAGTTATACCAGTGTTTTATCTGTTTGATGAGAGATATCGCCTCCTGGCCTTTCTGCTCGGCGCGGCTGGTCATCCCCTTTATTCGATATATCCAGCATTCGAGCCTCAGGATATTGGCCAGAACAACCTTTGTCTCTTTTTTGGGCAACTGACTTTTTCGGCCCAATACCTTCTGGGCATGAGTTAGCCGGTCAAGGGCCGGATCAAAGAGCCCCTGATTAATTAAGACATTGGCAAGCGCAATCAGAGACCGGGCTTTGCTTATCGGATTCTTGCTCCCCCAGTCTCCCATCTTGTTATATGCCTGCCTGGCTTTCTGGTATTGCCCAACCAGCTCAAAGAGATGGCCAAGTTTTTCATAAATCCGCACCATCCTGTCAGGTGCCGGCTTATGGTTCAACAGTTCAAGAGCCCGTTCGTATAACTTTATGGCTTCGGTATTGAGATATAATTCTTTCTTACGATCACCTGCCTTTTCCAGATATTCAATCGCCTTTTCATCCTCACCTCCAACCAGAAAATGGTTGGCTAAGGTATCATAGTATTCTGAAAGGTTATTGGAATATACCGATTCTATTGCATACCCGACTTTTTTATGGTAATCTTTTTTTACCCTATTTAAAAGCGAGTTGTATATCGCCTCCCTGGTGAGTGTATGGCTGAATGTATATTTTTCTTCCTGCGTATCAGCTTTGGTTGACTTTCTCAAAGGTCGGATGAATCCTGATTGAGTGAGTGTAGAAAGGTATCTTTTTAAAGCAGGGCCAAGATTGAGAAGATGTTCCAGTATGCTTACTGAAAATTCATCACCAATAACCGAGGCGATGTCGACAATCTGCCTTAAATCAGTGTTCAGTTTATCAACCCGGGTCATAATCAATTCGTTGAGGGTGCGGGGCAGGAGTGCAGTGGTCCCTTTATTGAGGATGGCGACATTGTGGTCGATCTGAATAAGCCCGCTATTCAGAAGATTTGTTGCCAGCTCATGAATATAGAAAGGGATTCGTCCGGATTTTTTGAGCAGGAGGCTAATGAGTTTGGGATCAATCTTTTTGCACCTTAAAATATCATAAAGAAGGAGGGTTGAGTTGGCTGGGGACAGTGGTTTCAGGTTTATCCGGTGGAAGTATTTGAGGCGGGCAGGTGTACCAATTGAGAATTCAGACCGGTGGAGTATCGTCAACATTATGGGCCGCTTGCCAATATACTCGGCAAATTCGCACATAAAATTAACTGTTTCAGTATCAATCCAGTGACAATCTTCCAGGATAAATACTATCGGTGCTTTTGAGGAGAGGACAAGAAGGAATGAGCGTATTGCTTCATTGAGAAGCCTCATTCGATCGTTCGGTTTCATCGATTCAAAGCGAGTACGGTCATCCGGGCTCAGTGGTAAGGAGAGAAAATATCTGATAAATGAAAGACCTTTTGTTAGGTGGGGGGCATTCAGTTTCTTGAAGAATGTAGTAAATTTTTTGTCAGCAGATTTTTCTGAATCACTTTCATCTATCTTGATAAGGTCTTTAAGGAGTTGTTTTAGAACCCGATAAGATGCCTTTTTCTGATATTCAATACCCCTTCCTTCAATGAGAAAAAGCTTCTTTGGTAACAATTTTTTGAATTCATAGGTGAGTTTTGACTTACCGATACCTGCCGGACCGACAACTGCAACAACCTGACCCTGTCCTTTTTTTACATGGGAGAAGGTTTCAACGAGGTCTTTCAGCTCTTCTTCTCGCCCGACAAGTGGTAGTTCTTCGATCTTTCTTAACGAATAGGTGCGGCGCACCTTGACCGGGATGTAGACCAGGACCTTCTCTTTTTTACCTTTGACCCTTATCGAACCGAGTCGGCGGTAGAGAATCTCTTTGTGGGTCTGCTCATAGACCGAAGCGCTTACATATATTTTACCTCGTGGTGCCTTGTACTGAAGACGCTGGGCAAGATTGACCGCATCCCCCATCACCGTATATTCACCAGGTCTTCCCAGGTCACCGGTGGCAACCAGTCCATAATTGATACCGATTGAAAGAGCAAGATTCAACCCCTGTTCCTGATTGAACCTTTTTATAACTTCCATAAGCTCAAGGCTGGCAAGGGTTGCCCTTAAAGGGTCATCCTCGTGAGCGATTGGAGCTCCAAATAATGCCATTACACAATCACCTATGAATTTATCGATATACCCTTCGTATTTGTATATCACATCGGCCATCTGTCTGAGACATCGGTCAATGATATCTTTCACCTCCTCAGGGTCGAGCTTTTCTGACAGAGGAGTAAAACCGGATATATCGGCAAAGATGACCGCGATACGACGTCGCTGTCCCTCTTCTTTATAAATTTCTGCTAACCTGGTGCCGCACTGATTACAGAAACGTGCTCCTTCAGGGTTTTTAAAACCGCATCTTGGGCAGCGCATTGGATTATTCTCTTATCTGTTTTAATTTTTCAATCTTCATCTCGAGCACCCGTTTTTTCAGATCACCTTCAGAATTTTTCATTACCGGCATAATCTTGAGTACACGTGAGACATACTCAAGCAGGGTAATACCTTCATCTTTGTGTTGCCCAGAAACAATTTTATTGGTTGCTTGACCGATCATCTTTTCCAGATCAGTAAAAGTAAAAGGTAGAATCATTTTGGGGAAAAGTCTAATTTCATAAAGGTAGAGTTCACCTTGATTATCATCAAATATGGAGTCGCATCGGAAATAGAGCCCTAAGATGTTGAGTGTATCCTTTGGCGTCAATACCGCATCGAAGAATTTACCCTTTGGCTCAACCGGAATGGAATCCCAGGTTGTATCATAGAAACTGTAGTAAAGAACAACTTCTTTGGTTTCTAACTTGGGTAGGATTCTCACCAGGAGGTTTGGTGAGTCCTTCAAAAAATATAAATCCACCCCACAAAATATGGAAATGATTAATAAGAGATTCATAATAACTCCTTTTTCATTATATATGCATCATCGCCATTAATATAGTAATAGCGACATATCGACTCTATTCTGTAGCCCAGCTTGCGATAGAAGTTTATGGCGGTGATATTGCTTTTACGCACTTCAAGATAGAGGATATTGCAAGACTTTTTTTGGGCTGCATCCTCAAGTCGTTTCATTAGTTTCTTTCCAATGCCCTGTGACTGATACTCTTTTGCTACCGCGATATTGGTAATATGAAACTTTTCACCTTCAAATTTCGCCAGGGCATAGGCGATAATCGTTTTATTATGTTCAATCACCAGGGCGACCGCATCCTCTTTATTCAGGTCCTGTTCAAAGAAGTATCGGGGCCAGGGGTTTGGGAATGACCTTTTTTCCAGTTCGTAGACCTGGTCCAGATCACTTAATTGCATCTTTCTTATCAAGAGTTCTTTCAGCATCGGTCCTTTTCATATAGAACGGTTCTATTGATTCTGGGTCATCAAATTTTTTTTCGCTGATTCGAGGCCAGGCCAGCTGGACCAGTCTTGAGGCCTGAGGCATTGCAAATTCTTTATTTAAAAACTTTATTTCTTTAATTTGGGTGATTTCTCTATCGAGTTCGATGTTGGTCAGAACCCAGGCCGGTCGTTTTTTTAGTTCCTGGAATAGCCCTGATTGGTCCAGCAGAAGGTATTTTCCCTTTCTCTGACCTCGATGATATCGTGCTGTGTAGAATTCTCCCCGGTAGGCATTGACCACCACCAGAAGCGGTGCATCAAGAAAATTGAACGGAGCTGCAATTATGTCGAGTGAGGTGATACCGACAAGCGGGATATTTCTGCTCAAGGCTAATCCCTTGGCCAGACTGAGCCCCACCCTTAGTGATGTAAACTGGCCCGGTCCGATATCCACCGCAATCGCATCAATTCCATTATGGGTAAGATGCTCAAGAATTCTCTGAGCCTCGATAAAAAGATT
>MUKB01000069.1 GCA_002049785.1 Caldifarciminota bacterium 4484_100 | reverse complement strand
AAGGCGGTAATCGAAGCCGGAGGTAGTGACTTAACCCGTGTGGTGAAGACCACGGTCTATCTTACAAGACCCGAAGATTTCCCTTTAATGAACGAAGTCTATGCAGAATACTTCAACACCCAACCACCAGCGCGGACAACTGTCTTTGTCGACAACCTACCCAAAGGGGCATTAATCGAAATCGATGCCATTGCCGAACTTTAATCAATTAGAGAAGAAATTAAAAATTAAATTCAACAACAGAAGACTTCTGACAAACGCATTTACACATTCATCCTCGGTAAAAGATACCGAGGCATCAAAAAGGGAGTCCAATGAAGTTTTAGAATTTCTTGGTGATGCGGTTCTGGAATTGGTGGTACGGGAATATCTCATTAAAAAATATCCGACTTATGACGAAGGAGAGTTGAATCGGTTAAAAAAGATATATACCAATGAACAGACCCTCTATCAAATCGGCTATGAACTTGAGCTGGGTAATTATCTGATTTTGGATAAAGGTGAGGAATTGACCGGAGGCAGGACCAGACCATCGAATATTGCCGACTGTTTAGAGGCCTTAATCGGAGCGCTCTATCTTGACCAAGGGTTGAATCCTACCAAACTCTTTATTCAAAAGACCATTCTCAAGCGCAAGATAGAAGAAGCCGAAGATTATAAATCAATATTAAATGAATGGATAATGCAGAAGGGATATAAGATTGACTATCAGGTGGTCGACGAAATCGGTCCACCCCACCAGAAAATATTCTATGTTGACCTTTATATAAACAATAAAAAGTCCGCACAGGGAAAGGGAAAAACCAAAAAAGAGGCAGAGCAGGAAGCAGCGCGGATATTTATAAAAAAGCAGGGGTTGAAGCCCGTCTAAGAACTTTCTTCAAGCTTTTCAATCTCCCTGCTCAGTCTTTGATACTCCTCAAAAAGTTTCTTTGCCTTACGCGGATTTTGTATAAACCCCGGGCGTGAAAATAATTCGCGTAATCGATTACGCCTTGTCTCGAGATTTATAATCTTATCCTTTAAGACATCCATAGGTGAAATTGTCTTTTTCTTCTTTCTCCTCTCACCTTTATAAGAAGAAGTATCCTTCCGTTTTTGTAGATAATAGAAAAAATCGCCTGGATAATTAAACAATCGACCATCCCTCAATTCAATTATGCGAGTAGCAAAAGGAACAATGAGGTCTCGATTATGGCTGACCAGTATTATGGTTCCACCATAAGAAGAGATTGCCTGTTTTATTGCATCGGTCGAACTTTTATCAAGATGATAGGTCGGTTCATCCAGAATCAGAAGATTTGAAGGTTCAATCATCGTAAGCAGAATCACAAGCCTGGTCTTTTCACCCCCACTCAGGACTTTAACCTTCTTATAGATGTCATCACCAGAGAAGAGGAAGAGACCCAGAAATTTACGAATATTCTGATCTATTTCCTGAACTGCCCTTTTTGATACTGTTTCTATCACGGTATCTTCTGGATTCATTTTAAGCAGAATCTCGTGCAAAAATGTTCCGATCCTCAACTTTTCACTACTCCACCTCACTCCACTATCCGGAGGTTCATATCCTGCAATAATTCTGCAAAGGGTAGATTTTCCCGCACCATTCTTACCCAATAGGGCAATCCTTTCGCCCTTCTCAACCGTCAGATTTAAATTCTCAAAAATCTTCTTACTGCCGTAATATTTACTAACCCCTGCCAGCTGAACAATCCGCTTGCTGTAAATCCCGGCAAGCGGAAACCGAACCTTGATCTGCTTGTGTTCTTTTTCTACTTCAACTGGCTTTAATTTCTCTAAATATTTTTCTCGACTCTTAACGATTTTGGCCTTCGATTTGTTGGCCCGGTTTCGCATAATAAACTCTTTAATCTGTTTAATCCGCCTCTCCTGCACCTTTGCCTGATGCTGCAATCGTTCCTTTCGTATCTGCGACTCGCGCAGATAACCTGTATAATTCGTCCGGTATTTACGAAATCGACCCTGATTAACTTCAAGAATCCCGGTTGCGCCAGTCTTCACCTGAAGGATTTTATCAAGAAAATATCGATCGTGGGAGACAACGACCATCGCTCCCTTAAAATTGAGCAGATAATTTTCAAGCCATAATATTGATTCAATATCAAGATGATTGGTAGGCTCATCCAACAAAAGAAGTTCAGGACGATTCAGCAAGATGCGGGCGAGCACAATACGCATCTGCCAGCCGCTTGAGAATTCATCTACCTTCTTTTCATAATCCTCTTTTACAAATCCCAATCCTGCAATAACTTTATATGCCTCTGCCTCATAATCATAGCCACCCATTCTGAGAAACCTCTCTTCTTCGGATTCATATGCCCTGATAATCTGCCTGTTGTTTGATTTCTTACTCAACTCTGTCTGTAATTTTGTCAACCGTTCAAGTTGCTTATGATAATCCTTCAACACTTCATCAATGAGTGTCCCGCCCTTTAAAACAATCTCCTCCTGAGGAAGATATCCGATATTTAAATCGTTTGTCCTCAATACATTCCCCCGGGTGGGTAATACTTCACCAATAATAATACGCAGAAATGTCGTCTTCCCCGCACCATTCGGTCCGACAAGGCCAAATCGGTCCCGTGGATTAATATGAAAATCGACACCTGAAAAAAGTATCCGCTCACCTATGGAAAATTCAATATTGCTCAGGCTCAGCATAAACGAGTATATCAAAACAGACTGAGTGTGTCAAGGTAATTTTTTTAAAAATCTAAAAAACTTCTTCACCCACAGCCTATTGATAAAAGAACCGTAATTAAATCCTTATGAAAAACAACTCTATGCTTACATATATTAAGATATTTCGACAATTGTCGTATTGACGGATTGAAAAATTTGGATATAATTTAACTATGATAAAAAGAAAAATGCCGGAAACAGACTACCGAGGCTCCCGCTTCTGCAGGATTATGGGAAATCCAACCGCCTACCAGATTGTAAAATATCTACTAAAACATAATGCCACACCATCTCAATTGAGTGAGAAGATAGGTGTTTCAGTTCAAACCATCTGCAGTACACTCAGACATCTCCGCAATGTGGATATTGTGCGTTATGAAACAGTCAAGAAGAATAAAATCTATTTTCTTAAGGATCCTACACTTATTCAGGTAATTAACACAATCGAAAAGTATGTAGAACGTATCAGATTTAAAAGATGGTAATTAGATATTACGACAATTGTCGTAATGTTTAATTATCAATTTTATACAAAAGATCGGGAAGATAATTACAGCTCTATTGCTGTGTTTCCGAATGATACAATAAACAACTTCCCAAATGATTTAGTATTCAGAGGCTTCAAAGAAAGGAAGATTTAGTAGATTAAATATAAAAAACATTGCAGTAAAATTGAGTAAAAGATAAACACTAATCCGGTAAGCGAACCATCTTACAAAAGATACTGGAACCATCAACCTCGGTAATTTCGCTTTCAACATTTAGACCCTTAATCAGAGCAATAAATTGACCCCTGTCAACAGTTGTTGCCCGAAAGCCGTCCTTACATACGATTACACCATTACCGGTCATTTCCCGATCAATCGCTCCGATAAGTCCATTATCAGATTGCATCTGGAACCAGGCCAATCGGTCCTCCCAGAAATTTTCTGAATAACTTGAAAAGAGAATCGTTCCATAAATTCTGGTAACGCGGATTGCCTCCTGCAACAGCGTCTTTTTATCAACACCAAAAACTGCGATTCCGTTCTGAATGCATAAAACACAATCAAATGTTTTCTCTCCAAATGCAAGATTCACCGCATTCATAGTTATCAAATAACAGTTGGATACCCTAACCAGTTCCTTACTGGCCAGAGCTAAACTTTCAAAGCAAGTATCTATCCCCACCACAGTTTCTGCCTTCTTCACCAATTTCTTGAGCACTCGTCCATAACCGCATCCAAGTTCGAGGACAGTATCTTGAGGTCTGATATGTTAAAGCACATAGTCGATCTCCGCCGCTAAATACTGTTTAACTCTCAAAGGCGCAATCTCGTAACATCGTCGTAAGTTTTCACCTGAAAGTTTCTTTTCATAGTAATCTTTCATATCTATTCTTTTATATAATATCCCTCTTAATGAATATGTCAAGATGATACTCGCTGTTCTTTCACCATTGCATTAGCTACAATTGTTTCTTAAAAAAGAAATCCTTGACAAAATAATAATAATATGTATAATCTCTATAATGTGAGAAAGGAGGTGATAATCCCACAGAAAAATGTTATCAAGGTTGGCATCAATTAACCAAAAAGGAGGTAAGATGAAATATGTGCTAACCATAGCGATTATGTTATCGCTATCCTTTGGATTGATAACTGAATCATTCAGATATCAATCAACTGCTCGACTCTTTGAGGACGATTATGACCTGCTTTTCGATCCCGCGCGGATTCCCCAAATCGAAGGCTCAAGACTCTGGACCAGTCTGGCGAACTTTGTCTCCGGAAGTGAAGAATTCTTCTCCAATGGCAGTGTCCCTTATGTCCTCGTTGGTGGGGCAACTAACCTTGGCAAATACTATCCTGGTGTTGTCTATGATCAGAGCCAGAGTATCGATGCCCTGTACACCGGTCTGGATGACCCAAATGGAAATCCCCTCTATGGCGACGGCGAATTGAGCCAGATTGATTGGATTGATTCCGACGGGAACGGTGTTTTTGATGGCCGTAACACTACGACCGAAACACGGTCTGCATATAATACAGAAAAGTATCGCGACATATATTTTGCCCTGGGAACAAAATTGAATGGCATCCGTTTGGGGATCGGTTTTATGAGAAACTACTCCCGGATTGCGGACACCGATCCTGCCAATAATTTCACCTATTCATACACTGAAGAGGATCTGACAACAAGTACGACAACCTTCCAAAGCAACGCTACATCTTCAGGCGATAATGTCACCAATTCATTAAATAACAACATAATCTTAAGCACCTGGTTTGATAAAGAAAATATGTCAATCGGTCTGGGTGCAGAATTTGACCTTATAAGTCAGAAGAACGAAGCTGTCATCATCGGTGATACCACGATCTACACAGCACCAGCAAACCCTGCAACCGATCACACCATTGTCAATACCCTCGATTCATTATATCAACCTCAATCAGGAAAACAAATTTCTGTAAATTTAAAGCTGTTTCGCGATTATAATGAAAACGCACAGGGAAGGTTCTATGTTTCATTCTATATGCGGTCCCTGAACTACAGTGATGATGCTATTTCATATTATTATAAAACAAGAGAAAATATCTACGAAGCACCGGGTGTTGGGTATACCTGGGATACGACTTCAACCATTACATATTACGATGGTGGTTCTAACAGAAAGGGCATTGCGGTTGCAACAAAGCAACTCTTTGATGTTTCAGACCGACTAAAATTTGGATTTGGTCTTGGTTTCAATACATATTCATATTTCGATTCCACCACCGCCCGTGATACCTCAGTTGCGATTACTCACTATGACGATAACGATGGAATGACCAATGATCCAGATGATTATGTTCAGACGGTCTGGTCCAGTCAGACCTGGATGACAAAGGTAACCGGTAGTGTAAAGGCGATCAATATTCCGGTTGGTGTTGAATTCTACCTTGCCGAGCCTTTAGTCTTCAGACTCGGTGCTGAGCATACACTTGCATTCAATAATTACACTACAGTTACCGATTTGATTCAATATGAACCACAAAGAACACGAACCGTCGATGGAACCGGTGCGGTAAATGAAAGTATGGAGGATCCACCCAATCAACCGGTCGGTTCTGAAGAAACCAGAGCAGAAACCAATCCCAGCACAAATTATTTTTACGGCCTCGGCTGGCAGGTGAATGAGAATCTCCAGATTGACATAATGGGCTTTAGCGAAATCACAAACTTAAGCAATTGGCGTATTTCAGCAACACTTAAATTTGACTAAGGAGGAAATGATGAAATCGCTATTAATAATATGCCTGAGTCTAATGTTAGTAATTGCCTGCCAGAAGGCAGAAAATGAATTGGGAATTGTGCCCGGTGCACCCGATGGAATAGGTGCGGGCAATTTACCCACGGTGACGAATATCAATCCGGGCAATGGCCAGGAATTGGTTGACCAAAATTCATCCCAGGCTGGTATCCAGGGCACAATCGAAATAACATTCTCGGATT
>MUKB01000068.1 GCA_002049785.1 Caldifarciminota bacterium 4484_100 | reverse complement strand
CACGGAGCAGAAAGGTTATGATGGTTAAACCCAATCAGGAGTTTTTACATCTGATATCAATCGATCGATAATGTTAAAGAGTATATTAACAAAAGGATTGAAATATTTGTCTCCAGGATATGAATCTGGATCCGGAATATCAATATTTAGAGATTGGCCAATAAATTTTATTTCATTAATAATGTCCCTAAACAGTGATGAAAGCAGGTATTCATTATTGTAGTGAGGTATTAATGCTTCCTTTAGAATCATATCCAGCACAAGAAATGTTCTGGCCCAGTTTAGATATTTCGGCGGTCTTCTTACCCCCAGTATCTTCAGCCAGTATTTCTTATTTTTCAAAGCATAGTTCTTGATCTTCTTTTTCTGATATCGCTCAACCATACCAGTTTTTGCCAGAATATCCAGAATCTTATAGACATTTCGCTGATTATGGAATGTTTCCTGGGCAATTGAGTTGGAGTTGCCATACTCATAAAACAATAGGTAGATAAAAACCTCAACCCGGGTATCAATACCAAAAATCCCTCGTAATGATAGCTGAAGTAATGAAGAATAAAGTTTTGGCTTTGGCGCCATTGATATACCACGAGACCGGAAACCTTTAATTATTTTCTCATAGGAATTTGATTCAGAATTATGAGTGCGGAATTTGGTAAAGGTTTTTTTTCGATTGATACTTTTCAAGACCTCGATTAATAATAAAGTAGTTTTAGGGGCAAGAAGTTCTTCATCAGAATTTGGAATCTTAACACCAAATTTTTCTCCAATCCTCCTTAGACGAGAAAGGTTAATCCAAAATGCATTATTTTTTAACCACTCCAATGCTCCATTGAGAAGTCGTTTATCATTCAGACCGATTGTAAAGGTGGAGACAATTAATGGCTCAAGGTCAATGAGCCAGCACTTTTCCGGTTCTACTGTTCCGGCCAAACCAAGTGCAGTCCAGTGACGCCAATGCAATTCAAGTATACGGTCTAAGAAATCTTTTCTAAATTTTTTCAGCGATATCTTCATAGGCATTTTTTTCTAAGAAGTTCTTTAAGAGCAACCTGAATTCCAGAGAGACATCTTGGCTTAAGACCCATCTTATGGCTTTTTCCAACTCTTCGGTTGTAGGTTCTAAAGCAAAAAGGTCTTCAACATGATAATCGTTGCGATCAACTGCGGCATAGAGTTTAAAAAATATCTGGTCTATACGGCTTATGTAGTAGATGGTCAGATATTCACCGTAACATTTGGCAATCAATCTTTTGTCCAAACCATCGGGTAATCCGGTTTCAAGTTGAGCCGCGGGTCCCAGATTTAACCATCCCTGAGGTAAACCATAATCACGGGCGACCTTTTTTGCTGCTTTGGTCAGCCACTCAGGAAATTTTTTGATCTTTTGAACACCGGTTTCAGAGCTGTAAACTCCCAGTACATCAATATCCTTTGTTACCCTTTTTATAAATCCTAAGGCAAGGAGTGCGGTTCCACCGCATACCACCAGATTGATCGGTGAACCTTTATTTACCTTAATCTGGTAATTAAGGTTCCTCAGAATGGACTCCAGGTTCTTGGTACGAATCATAATGTTAGTATTATATCTACTAATTATAAGTATGTCAAGTACTAATTTCATGATGCATAAAGGCATTTGGGGCCAGACCTGGAAATTAGAAACTAATTCTGGCTGGACCAGCCCTCCCGCCCTACTTACACTTCGTAAGTGGAAGAATTTCCCGTTTTTCAGGAATTTTACACTTTTTTGATGCAATGCTGAAGATTTCTTAGTGTAGTATCTTTTTCTTAAAATAATGCCATAATGAGAGGAGTTTCTTTATCTCTTTTAAATGAACCTGTGCGGCCTCACGGCCGCACTGAACAAGCTCATCCAGGGCTGAAAAATCCGCCCAATGGAAATCCATTACCTCAGGCCTCAACACAAAATCTGCCTGGGCCAGGATCCTCTTATCCAGTTGATATTTCATAATCGCAAGTGAACGTTGATTAATACGAAACCCTGTGTTCAGCTCATCTCCTGGACCAGGTGGTCCGCCCAAATATACTGCCAGGACAACATCTGCACCAAGCAATTTTACCGGCTCAACCGGAATGTTGTTTACAACCCCTCCATCCACTAAAACCTTTTCCTTCTTAACATAGGGTGGAAATATCCCGGGGATTGCACAACTCGCCCAGACAGCATCCAGGAGCCTGCCTTTGGTGAATAAAACCTCCTGTGCAGACCTTATATCCACCGCATTGCAGGCAAACGGAATCTTCAGGTCGGAAAATTCTGCACCACCGAATAGCTCAAAAAAGAGTTTCCGTGTCGCCTCATCCTTGAAATATGACTTCTTAAAGAAGAGTTCACCAAAATAGATTTTCTCAAAGACCTCCCTTTTGAATCGCTCAAAGACATTTCCGGATTTCGTATAGAATTTTCTCAGACCGAATTTTTCAAATTCCTTAGACTCAATCATCTGCTGTGCCTTGGCTCTCAACTTCTGGGCTGAACCATCAAGGCAGTATATCGCACCAACAACCGCACCCATCGATGTCCCTGCAACAAAACTGGGTTTGAGTGAATTCTCCTCAAGCACCTCAAGAACCCCGATATGGGCCAACCCCTTCGCTCCTCCTCCGCCCAAGGCAATCCCGAATTTTACCATCGGCTATTTTTTTGTGGTGAGACTGCGGGCGACAACAATCCTGTCACGTCCGGTCTCCTTGGCATAATAGAGCGCCTGGTCCGCCCTTTCAATCAATTCATCCCTTGTTGTCGCATCCACAGGATACCCAGCAATACCCATACTCACGGTAAATTTTATCTTCTTCTCATTGAACTTCACCATCGACTTCAAAAGGCTGTCCTTGATATGGACTGCGGTCTTCATCGCCTTCTTCAATGAATAGCCTGGAAGAATGATGGTGAACTCCTCCCCTCCATATCTGCAGGCGATCCCGGTATGTGATATCAGTTTACCGAGAAATTTCAAAACCTCATCACCAGCCCTATGGCCGTATGTATCATTAATGAGCTTGAAATGGTCAACATCAATAAAAAGTAAATATACTTCTCGACCCTTCTTAATCTCCTGGGCAAGGGACTCCTGAAAGTGGCGGTGGTTATACAACCCGGTCAAACCATCGCGCAGGGCGCGCTCTTTCTCCATCTCATAATAATGTGCCCTTTCCCAGGCAAGTGAAAGCTGTGATGAGAGGATCACCAGGGCCTTAACATCATCTTCGGTAAACTTCTTCCGTTTATGGTCTTCACACCAGATCACACCGAGTAGCTGCTCATCACCGAGCACCGGTGAACCAACAAAAGAGCCTGATTTTGTCTTCATCCCCTTCTTCAGGATTATCGGGTTACCTTCATAAAGGTCTTCCTTCAAAATCGGACTTCGATGTCGGGCAATAAAACCGACCAGCCCTTCATCCAAAGGAAACTTTGTCTCTTTTCTAAAATATGTCGAGGCCAGGACCCGACCTTCATTATTCAACTCATCGGTTACTGCAATCGAAACATCATCACACTTCAAAAAATCCTTCACCGTCTTTATCGTATCACCCAGTATTTCATTCAGCTCCAGCTCCTTTTGAAAACGTTCGCCAAGTTCAGCGATGGAAAGAAGATGCCGGGCCTGAAACCTCTCCTTTTCATAAAGCCTCAACATCCCCAGGAAATAGCCAAATGTATTACTCGCCTCGTCAAAACGGGCTTTATCATCTTCAGTAAATTGACCTTCCTTCTTATCAACTACCAGAATCCCCTCAACCTTATTAACAAGAATGATCGGCGCAATCATAACCGAAGAGATTTTAAGTTCACCCTTATAATAACCGAGTTCAACCGGGTCCTGTGAAAACTCTTTAATTAAAAAAGATTTCTCCTGGGCAATAACCTGACGATATATCCCGGATTTCAAATCGATCACCGTATCGGGTCGGAAAAGTTCAGAACGGGAAAAACCTTGAATAAGAATTAGATGCCCCTCATTATAAGAAAATACTGCAGTAGTATAGGCATCAAACATATTATGAATAAACTTTACGAAATACAACAACGGCCTTTCAATACCTTTGTGTCGGTCGATGTCCTTAATCGAGGTTATTATCCTCATCGCCTCAAAATCGGCCGGCCCGAAAAATTGGTCCCGGGTTTCATATTTGGTAAGGGAATGCTTCAGTTGGTCAACCCGGGCAAGAATTCTTTCAATAAAAAGGCCGAACACAAAGATAGAGAGAACCAGGACCGTTGCCGGCAAAAACAGAATTTCATGTCGGAAGATACCGGCGAGCACCTCAATACCCACCAGAACTGAAACAATTATCCAGTAATCCCTCAATTCGGAACGGAAGCCGATGAGTGGAATTACAATAAAATAAGCCAAAAAGAGTGGCGAATTGAACCCACCGGTGAGTTGACTCGAAAGGTTTATCAAAATCCCCAGGATAATTGTATGATAGAGTTCGACCCTTGCCTTGATAATATAATACAACCCATATAGGAATACGATTGAAATCAGAATATAGGTATATGGTGTGCCCAATGAATTATGGATAATTCCCAAACCGCTTATCAATGCATAACACAGTGCTACAATATAAAAAACCCTTATTCCCATTCGATCGTCGCTGGTGGTTTTGAGGTTATATCAAAAACAACACGATTTATACCCCTCACCTCATTAGTAATCCTTCGCGATACCCTACCCAGAAAATTATCTGGTAGACGAACCCAGTCCGCAGTCATACCGTCATCACTATAAACCGCCCTTATCGCGCAGACTGAATCATAGGTTCTCCTATCCCCCATCACCCCAACACTTCCGAGCGGAAGTAGCACCGCAAAGATCTGCCAGATATCCGGGTAAATTTTCAACTTCTCTGCCTCCTCCTGGAGAATCTTATCGGCCTGACGCAGGATATTCAACCGTTCTGGAGTAACCGCACCGACAATCCGCACCGCAAGCCCTGGTCCGGGGAATGGCTTGCGTTGAATAAATGACCGCGGAAGTTTCAACATTCGGGCGATATTCCTCACCTCGTCCTTGAAGAGCAGTCTCAGGGGTTCAATTACCTTTAACCTCATCCGTCTGGGCAGACCCCCGACATTATGATGGCTCTTGATAACATCAGCAGGTCCAATCCCCCGGCCCGATTCAATCACATCAGGATACAGGGTTCCCTGAACAAGAAACTTTACATTCGAAAATTTCTTTGCCTCCGCTTCAAATATCCGAATAAATTCCCGGCCGATAATCTTTCGCTTTTGTTCAGGGTTTCTGACTCCCCGAAGCCTCGAGAGGAATCGGTCCCGGGCATCAACAACTCGAAGCTTCACCTTATTTGCCAGACTTCTCTTCACCTCCTCCCGCTCGCCCATACGCAGAAGACCGTTATCTACAAAGATACCAATCAAATGTGACCCTAAGGCCTTACTTGCAATGGTTGCCGCCACCGTTGAATCGATGCCCCCGCTTATCGCGCAGATCGCCCGCGCATCCTTCACCTCGTTTCTAATGCGTGCTACTTCTTGATTTACAAACTTTCGCATTGACCAGGTCTTCTTTGCCTGACAGATATGGGTGAGAAAATTGTCGATAATTTTTATCCCATACTGGGTGTGGCGCACCTCTGGATGAAACTGGAGTCCATAAAATTCTTTGTATTTAAATACCGCCACCTTGGTGGTCTCGGTCGAACCCAGAATCTTGGCACCCGCAGGAACCCTGACCACAGTATCACCGTGGCTCATCCAGACATTGAATCGGCGCGGCAGGCCCAAAAACAATTTATTCCTGACAATCTGAATATGGGCAAGACCATACTCCTTGGTTCTACCCCTTCTCACCCTCCCTCCAAAAATCTGGGCGCCCAGTTGCATCCCATAACAGATCCCCAATATCGGCACCTGCAATGCAAAGAGCGGTTTAAAAAGTTTGATATCTGTCTGATAGACACTGCCCGGACCTCCTGAAAGGATCAGACCTTCAACCTGCGGGTTGAAAAACTTATCGACCGGGCTGAGGCAATGGACAATCTCTGAATAGACCCGACATTCCGGGAGCCAAAATCCACAACTACAATCATCTGTTAAACCTCACAAATTTCATATGGGCGCAGAACTTCATAGCTCATTTTAAATATAATTTTGCCTTTGTCAATAGCAACTTGCAAACGTTGATAGACTGGATACTTACATTTAGTCATTGAGTCATTAAGTCATTAAAAACCTTAAGTCATTGAGTCATTATGTCATTAAGTCATTAAAAAACATAAGTCATTAAGTCATTGATAAATCGTAAGTCATTCTGAACTTGTTTCAGAATCTCAAT
This sequence comes from Caldifarciminota bacterium 4484_100, assembly GCA_002049785.1. Classification (GTDB taxonomy): domain Bacteria; phylum Hydrothermota; class Tepidihabitantia; order SM23-42; family SM23-42; genus 4484-100. Next base: position 1,462 of record MUKB01000068.1, on the reverse strand, counting down.
TCAATATTTTCAACCGGATAAGCCAGAGAAAGGCGCAACATTAAATGAGTAAAGGGACATCTCGCCCTGTGGTAAAGATGTAGAGATAAATCTTTATAAATAGAAAATTCTATCTTATAAGCAGAAACTTCTTACTCACCTGTTTATCATCCTGCTTGAGCACAACGAAGTAGACACCGCTGCCTAAGTTGCCAATTTCAACCCTTTTCTGATAATCACCGGGCAGATAAAAACCCAGCTCAATTGGCTTGACCTTGTTCCCTGCAATATCATAAAGTGCCAATTCAATCTTAGCCTTCTTCAGTAATGTATACTCAATATTCAAATAACAGCAAGTGATATCAGGATAAACCCGCAACTGATATTCTTTTATCATTGAACTGCTCTTTTTATTCTCAGCTATTCCGGTAAATGTTCCCTTGGCATATTTCATTAGTTCCCTATTAGGACTGCCAACGCCACCAATATATACCACTCTGGGACTGTCATCTTCATCCAAACAAAAAGAGACTGAACGTAAGGTTACAACATCAGGGTCAGGCTCAATGTATCCACATAAATGCCAGGTTGAGGAATCACGATAACAGTATTCTGGCCGCTGACCACACTGGTCAATATAGACAATATGGGGTAAGCCAAGGCTATCAAGACAGAGCCGAATCTCCCAAGAACCCGCATCACCCGTAAACTCATTATGCCAGAAACTACCATCATAATAAGCACAATATAATGCCGGCCACCTGCAATAAGCAATAACCGGATAATCAAGATCGTTAAGGCAAAGCCATAATGAACCATGCTCACTTCCAGACCCGATACTTTCAGCCCAGGCAAAAACCCACTCAACACCATTCCAATAAACATACTTGACAGAATCATGCAAATAAGAAGGGTCAGGACTTTCATAATACGCAATATGGGGACAATTTTTATGGTCAATGACAAGTGAGGCTCCGTAATCCCAGTAATCATTGCTATCATAAACTATCTCAGCATTCCAGGAATCACCATCCCAGTGAATATATTTGATACGCCAGATTGTATCAGCAGGGGTTCTATAGCCCCATACGATACAAGGGTAGTCAGTCGTATCTAACTGTAGCTTTGCTGAACTTCCAGGATATGGCATACCATCCAGAATCTGTAAAGACCAGGCATCATTCACCTTGTTTGCATAATACAGGGAACAACTATTATCTTCATACCGATGCACATAGGCAATATGTGGATGGTCATCTCTATCCAGAGATAATGAAGGACGGATATAATAATTTACCGAAACATCACCATAACTGCTATCCACGGTTTCTTTAATCCATTGATTGTTAATTTTGAATGCATAAATAAGTTTTGCCCATCCTGTATCCCAAGGGGAAGTATCCCATATCACCTTATAATAAACTAACCTGGGAGCCATAAGGGAGTCTAATCTCAATGATGCCCAAGCCATACTACCCACTGA